>JABFRB010000021.1 GCA_013141385.1 Bacteroidales bacterium
TAGGATCAACAGATCGATACATAAGCAAACCATTTTTCATAAACTTATTGTTCGAATGGTTGAAGGTGATCCCATTACATATCAGAATGTTAAAATTAGTGCTTAAATAAACACCTCAAAAAAATTATATGCATCGCTTTTCTTCAAATTATGTATTTCCTGTTTATAGCAAACCAATTAAAAATGGGGTTATTTGCTTGGACAACAATAATTCTATTATGGAAATTATTGATCCGGGTGAATGTGTTAAAGAATTAGCATCAATGGAGTTTCACAATGGGGTTATTGTGCCGGGGTTTATTAACACGCATTGCCATTTAGAATTATCTCACCTTAAAGGGAAACTTCAACAATCACATGGAATTGCTGAGTTTGTTACTCAAATTCGTAATAATCGAAAAGCAGATGAATTAGAGATAGCAGATGGTATTAAAAGTGCCCTTTCATCACTTAAATCACATGGAATAGTTGCTGTAGGGGACATCTGCAACACTTCCGATACAATACACCAAAAGCAGGAATCTGATATTCTATTTCATAGTTTCGTTGAACTATTTGGTTTAAATCCATCTGATTCTGAGGAAAGATTTAAATCATCGATGGAATTATTGAATAAATTTCAATTGAGCAATTGCGGTAAATCTTCATTAACCCCCCACTCTACATATTCTATTTCAATAGAACTTTGGGCGTTGATAAAAGATGAGTTAAATAAAAACCAACCAATTGTCAGCATTCATTATGGGGAAAGTTTACAGGAGTATGCGCTTTTAAAGAATCACTCAGGATTACTCGCAGACAATTTTAAGAAACTAGGAATCCCAATTAATCTTTCCGAATTTAATAGCCCACAGGAAGTTGTTAAACAATTTATTCCCGCAAACTCAAAAGTTCTTTTTGTACACAATACCTTTGCATCAAGTGCTGAGATTAAAGAACTAGCTTCGCATTACAAGGAATCGTTCTTTGTTCTTTGCCCCTCATCAAATCTGTTTATTGAGGGTATGTTGCCAGATGCACCTATGATTGCTCATGCAGGAGTTGATGTAACCCTAGGAACAGATAGCTATGCTAGCACCGATACTATTTCCATATTTGATCAGATGATGATTCTGCTTGATAGGTTTCCAACACTTTCCTTCAATGATGTTCTCAATTGGGCAACCTTAAGCGGAGCAAGGGCTCTAAACCTTGATTCTCAGGTTGGATCATTGGAAATTGGAAAGAAACCGGGATTGAATCTTATTACAAACTTTGATTTTTCTCTGATGAGACCTACCCCAAAAAGCAAAGTGAAACGCTTGGTTTAATTTGATTATTTCTTTTGGTTAAGATAATCCACCACATCCTTATTATAGTTTGACGAATGGTTCTGAAGCCATTCTCCTATGAAGATATCAAGCTCCCTAAGTGTATTATCAACATTACTTTCGTAGTTATCCATTAACCGTTCAATGCCTTTGATAAAGTCAAAATGGCTGGTTTTATGATTATCAAAATTGGGATAATTTTTACTCTTTAAATAAAGTTCTTCTTTGATTAAGTGGTTTTCAAAAAAATATGATAATGCAAAGAAAATATCTGCCAAATCATCCTTGCATGCACCTTTCTCTTTAAGATTATTGATGTGTTTTTGGATTTCGGTCAATTTATCATGACTTTCGTCAATTATAGATATACTGGTATGTCTGTAATTTTCAGGCATAGATTTATGGGTTTAATTCTCCTTAGAAATTCAGTTCGCAATTATCAAATAAATTTAATCCAAATAGAAATAAAAATCCATGACATATGTCATTTAACAACCTGATATTCAAACAGGAATATTGCTTCTTAAATTTTTCTACCTTTGCCAAAGTATTTTATACCATTCATTTATTATAACACCTTGAATCTTAAGGAATAGTGAAACGAATAACAAGCAACCTATAATCAACAACTTTTTATGCCAACATTCCTTTTCGATAGTTTTGTTTTTGGCCCTATTCGTAGCCGAAGGCTTGGAGTTTCTCTAGGAATTAATCTTCTACCTATAAATTCTAAAATTTGTTCTTTCGACTGTATCTACTGCGAATGTGGCTGGACAAATAAGAAAGAGAAAGGCAGAATGCCCTCAAGAGAGGAAGTAAAGAAATATCTTGATGAGAAATTACTAGAAATGCAAAAAAAAGGAGATGCTCTGGATGTTATAACCTTTGCGGGGAATGGAGAACCTACTCTTCATCCAGATTTTTCTGGAATTATTGATGATACTATCGAATTGAGGAATAGATACTTTCCCTACGCTCGAATTGCAGTACTCTCAAACTCTACAATGCTTACTAAAAATGAGGTTATAAATGCGCTTAAAAAGGTTGACCAGAATATACTAAAACTTGATTCTGTATTCGATTCAACTATAAAATTACTTAATCAACCTCAAGTAAAATTCTCTGCCGAGGAGTTAGTTAAAAATCTTAAATCTTTTGAAGGAAATCTTATTGTGCAAACTTTGTTCCTACGAGGTGTTTATGAAGGAAAAATCGTTGATAATACCACAAAGGAGGAAGTTGATGGTTGGGTTGAACAAATAAAGGCGGTAAAACCCAAAGAAGTAATGGTTTATACAATTGCGCGCGATACTCCTGCCACTGGCCTTGAAAAAATCTCACTAAAAGAATTGAAAGCTATTGCTGCAAAGATAGAGGCGTTGGGAATACCCGTTCAGGTATCTGCTTAAATGGATGATGTGAATATGAATAGGGTTCTGGTTTGCCCTCTTGGATGGGGTCTTGGGCATGCAAGTCGCTTGATTCCGATTATCGCCAGATTTCAACAATCCGGTTTTGAAGTAATTGCTGCTGGAGATGATTTGCAAATGCAATATATTGCCAACAAATTTCCAAATATCAAAATATTACACCTCCCCTCTTTTAAAGTAAAATTAGCAAAGGGTTCAAATCAACTGTTCCCAATACTAAGAATTGCATTAATCCTTCCATATCATATTATAAAAGAGCATTATGCAGTAAAAAAAATTGTCCGAGATTATCAAATTAGAATAATTATCTCCGATAACCGTTATGGGTTGTGGTGTAAAGGAATTAAATCGATACTTGTTTCCCATCAATTAAGAGTGCTATTTCCAAAGCCGTTTCGATTCTTAGAGCCAATTGGTGCTTGGTTCATTCGGTTAATCGCAAAGAAATTCACCTACTGTTGGATTCCTGATTATCCGGGTAAGAATAATCTAGCAGGAAATCTCACACATCCAATCAAACTTCCATCGAATGCAAGGTATATTGGGTTGATTTCTCGATTTCAGAGAGTCAGGGTTGATTTAGATTCTCCTAAATGGGATCTGGTTGGGATTGCCTCGGGGCCATCACCACAAAGAGAGATTTTCATTGAATTAATAGGCAAGTTATCAAAGCGACATAATCTTAAAACCATTGTCATTAAAGGAAATCCAAAGGAAGGCATCAATATCTTTAAAGATAAAGGTATTTATTATGCTGGTCATTTAAATGATGTTAATTTTGCTAATACTGTATTATCAACTAAATATTTGATAACCAGATCTGGGTATAGCACAATTATGGATTTAGTCGCTCTTGGTGTAAATGGATTAATTGTTCCTACACCGGGGCAAACCGAACAGGAATATCTTGCTGAATATCTATCACGTAAGAGATTATTCATATCCTGTAAGCAATGTGATATAGAAAAAGTTGATATTTCAATTGCGCAAATAATACATATACCCATCAATAATTCAAAAGAACTCTTCGAAAATGTTTTTTTCGAATTAATTGCTCAATAGAAATTTGTTTTTAAGAATTAATCCTATATTTGATAATCTAAAACGGTTCTAAATAGTGCAGCTAAATAGTTCGAATATTATCTCTTGTTGTTGTTGGATAATTCACCAACAGGAAGGGTTATATTCAGTTTTTGCATGATAATATTTATAAAATCACACAAACCCTTCCGAATCACGGAGGGGTTTTTTGTTTTGAGGCAAATTAAGTAAGTTCTAATAACAAAAAGGTTATGGTTGAAAAATTAATCAGAATGGCAAGTCCTGTAAATTCAAGTGAATTTCCAGTTAAAGCAGATGTGATCTCGTTTACCCAAAATTTAGCGATATCGCTTTTCCCAATTATAGAAGGATCAAGAACAACACCACCAAGCTATAGGAAACTAAAGAAGAAGTTTAAACGAATAGTAAAGCCAGTATGCAAAGAGCATCATTTAAAAAATGATGAGTTGGTAGATTCTTTTTTTGGCAAGCTGAAGGAGATAAAACAGCAACTTGATATTGATGCCAAGTTTTTAGCCGCCAACGATCCCGCTGCAAGCGGTGTTGATGAGGTAATAATGGCTTACCCTGGGTTTTATGCAATACTGGTATATAGAATTGCCCATTGCCTTGCAGAAATTGGAATTCCTATAATTCCACGAATCATGTCCGAGCATGCTCATTCACATACAGGAATTGATATTCACCCAAAGGCCAAAATAGAATCAGAGTTTTTTATCGATCACGGAACGGGTATAGTTATTGGGGAAACAACCGTAATAGGGAAAAGAGTGAAAATCTATCAAGGTGTAACCTTAGGAGCACTTAGCGTTAGCAAGGATAAAGCATCAACCAAGCGACATCCAACAATTGAGGATGATGTTATTATTTATGCAGGAAGTACAATACTTGGAGGCGAAACGGTTATTGGTCATGATAGCGTAATTGGAGGGAATGTTTGGCTCACCGAAAGTATTCCTGCATTTTCTATGGTATATCATGAGAGTAAAGTTGTTATCAAGGAAAGAAAAAATAATAATAAATAATTAAAATAAGATAGACATGAAAGCAAATTCAATTTTAGAATCCATTGGCAAAACACCGCATGTTCGGTTAGCCAAACTATTTCCAAACCATGAAGTTTGGGTAAAAGATGAGCGTCGAAATCCCGGGGGAAGCATAAAAGATCGAATTGCACTTGCAATGGTTGAAGATGCAGAAAAGGCAGGGTTATTAAAATCAGACGGCGTTATTGTTGAACCAACGTCTGGCAATACTGGGATAGGATTAGCAATAGTTGGTGCGGTAAAAGGTTATCGGGTGATTTTTACTATGCCAGAATCAATGTCGATAGAGCGACGAAAACTGCTTAAGGCTTATGGGGCAGAACTTGTTTTAACCCCAAGAGAAAAGGGAATGAAGGGAGCTGTGGAGCAAGCGAAGGAAATAGTTTCAAACACTCCTAACTCATGGATGCCAATGCAATTTGAAAATGCATCAAATCCCGCTATTCATTACAGAGCTACTGCAAAGGAGATATTTGAAGATTTCCCAAAGGGGTTTGATTATTTAGTTTGTGGTGTTGGAACTGGTGGGCATATAAGCGGGGTTGGGAAAGCACTAAAAGAACTATTCCCAAAAATCAAAATTATTGCCGTTGAACCTGCAGATTCACCCGTGTTAAGCGGAGGGCAGCCTGGTCCGCACCCAATTCAGGGAATTGGCGCAGGTTTTATCCCAAAAAATTATTCTGCTGAACTTGTAGATCAGATTGTGACAATTAGCAAACAAGAGGCTTTTGAGATGATAAACTTGTCGGCAAAAGTTGAGGGTATGCTCGCTGGTATATCAAGCAACGCAAATCTGGCTGCTTTAAAAAAGATATTAAATCAAATACCAAAAAACAGCAAAGTCTTAACCTTCGCTTACGATAGCGGTGAAAGGTATCTTAGCGTTGATGGGATTTGGGAATAGCAGGTTATTTCTATGATGTTATCTAACCTTTATCTTTAATTATTTTTTCCTAGAGTTTTATATCTTAGCAATATCAAACTCAAAATTTTTACGCTATGATAACAGTATTTGTCCTTTATCTTGTACTGGTTGTTGGTATTGCAATTTGGTCAGCACTTCGCGCTAAGACCCATGAAGATTATGTTATTGGTGGAAAAAAGATAGGTGGCGTTTCCTTAGCACTTTCTGAGCGTGCTACAGGAGAATCTGCATGGCTCATCCTTGGTTTAACTGGCTATGCATTTACCAATGGAATAAGCGCAATTTGGGTGGCATTGGGATGTGTAATTGGTATTCTATTTATCTGGCTGGTAATGGCAAATCCTCTCCGTTTAGCCACGGAAAAAACAGGAGCGATGACCATTCCAAGCTTACTTGCTCGTAGATTTCCTGGTACAGAGAAACCAATAGGTATACTATCATCATTAATTGTTGTGTTTTTTTTCCTTTTCTATATAGCGGCTCAGTTCAGCGGGGCTGGAAAGGTATTTCACGATACCTTTGGGTTAACTCCATTCTGGGGAATGGTTGTTGGGGCAGGGATTGTCACCCTCTATACAGTACTTGGCGGATTCATCACAGTTGTTGCAACGGATGTATTTCAGGCTGTTTTGATGATATTCACGCTTATTGTAATGCCAATTGTTTTACTATTAATTCTTGCATCTAACAATATTAGTTTGGCCTCAAAATTAACAGAGGCTGGTGCACAAATGACCTCCTTAACTGGCGGAGCAACAGGAACCGCTGCACTTCTATTGGTTCTTAATGGGCTTAGTTGGGCTTTGGGTTATACAGGGCAACCACAGCTACTTGCCCGAATGATGGCTCTTCGTAACGCAAAGGATAGCAATACAGCACAATGGGTTGCCACAATATGGACTATTGTTGCCTATGCTGGTGCTATTCTAATTGGTATTGCTGGTTATGCGCTGATTAAAGGCGGTGTAGCGGGTATTGATACCGCCAAAGTGGCTAATGATTCAGAGCAGATTATGCCAGCATTGGTTGTTGGCCTGATGCAACCCATTCTTGCAGGTGTTATGCTTTCAGGTGCAGTATCGGCTATGATGTCTACGGCTTCATCGGAGCTGATTGTTTGCTCCTCATCCATGAGCGAAGATCTTTACTCCAACATAGCTCAGAAACCCATGAAGGGTTCAAAAATGCTACTACTTAATAAATTGCTTACCCTTGGTGTTGGCTTGGTGGCAATAATTATGGTAATATTTATGAAGGATACCGTTTATAGCCTTGTATCCTATGCTTGGGCAGGAATTGGTTCATCATTTGGTCCAGCTTTACTACTTCTTCTTTTCTGGAAACGATTCTCGCGAGCAGGGCTTTACGCTTCTTTAATTTGTGGTACGGTGGGTGCTATTATCTGGAAAACATTACTGATGGAACCCACAGGAATCTCAGAAAGGTTGGGTAGTTTTGTTTTTGCTTTTGTAATGGCGGTGGGGGCTAGCTTGGTATGGCCTGAAAAAAAATAGTCAATACTTTAATAGAAACACCTGATTATAATATTATGGTCAGGTGTTACACCCTATCTACAGTTTATCTTTTCATCTCACCTCTTATCATGCCAAAATGAATGTTAAAGTATGGGGTTATCATTCATATAAGTGAGTTTGGCGTTATTTTGCAATAAATAACTTAATTTGCTTGAATTTTGAAACTGAATTAAGAATTAATAACCTAAAAAGTTAAATTATGAAAATTATTATCAAGACGTTATTGCTAGTATTTGCAACAAATGTAGCATTAGGACAAACGATTAGAATTAAGGAACCTGAATTTGCTAACAATGGAATATATGTCAATGATACAATTGGAGATGGAATTCCTCTAGAAAAACAGAAATATACAATATCTACAAAATCAAATGCGGCATTATATATTCCATTTGCAAACTTAGCCGCTGGAAAAACAAAAACGAAACTTGTATTTCAAGGAAAAGAATCTACTACTAAAATCTCAAGTAAGGAAAAGATTCATTTTATAATCAAAATGACAGATAACTCAAATGACCCAACATCTTTAATAGAGGTGTTTAAATTAACTCAAGAAAAAAATTTGAGAACTTCTATTATGGCTGAGGCGAAAGTAATTGGCGGTGCTGAAACGAAGAATTTAGAAACATTTACATATTCTGCTAAGAAATATGGACAAAGTTCCTATTTGATAGAACTGAATAATTTACCTGTAGGACAATATGGAATTCACATGAGTACGTCAGTTGAATATCTTTTATTTGAAATAAATTAAAAACTATGCACAACACTTAGTTTAGCCTACTGTGGATGATATTGCAGATGCAGAATTATTATTACCTTTAATTTAGTTTTTAACGGCTGATAACTTTACAGTAGTTAACTCCACAGCAGTCAAAATCACGGAATCTTTATGCAGCATAAAACGACGACAAAACAAACGATAATCTTAAAACCATGAAGAATTACTCTCTACTTCTTTTACTTGGATTCCTGATAATCCTAAACTCTTGCGACAAATCAATTAACGGAAAAGTAATTGATAACTTTAATCAACCCGTTGAAGGAGTTAAAATAAAAATAAAAAATAGTGCCTTTGAATCTGTTACAGATAAAAACGGAAATTTCAAAATTGATTTTACCGCAGGGAAGTTTGAAATTGAATTCCAGAAAGAAAATTATATTCTAATTTCGAAGGAACTTGAGATTGCTGAAAATAAGAGTTATCCACTAGGTCAGGTTGATATAATAAGAATACCTAACTCCAAAGGTTTGTTTTTTAAGGGCTCAAATGACTTTATTCAAGTCCCTAACATAACGCTTAATTCAGAAAGAGTAAAAAACCCTTCATTTGGTGAAATTTATACTTTACCATCTGATGATGTATTCACAATAGAAATAGATTCTAATAACACTGTTGGCTTTTTTGAAATTAATGATGTTTCTTCTTTTCTTGTTGAAGCGGAGGGTAGATCTGTTGTTAAAAATATAATTCCTCCTTCATCATTATCTTTTACAAAGTCAATTTATGGAAAACAAATTAAAGAGAAAATAAAGGAATTGAGTTTAGGTATTAATGTTAGAAGTTTTACACCTGAAATAGGAAAGACATATGTTTACATAGATTATAAAGGAGATTATTATTCAAAAGATATTACAAATAATGCATTTGTGTTTAGATTTATTAAGAAATAAAATTTATGCTGCATAATAGTCGCTAAAACCAAACTGGACTGATTTGAAGATACGAAACCATTCTATATTCCTGCTTGTCCTAGATTAGCAAAGCATACTACGTAATTAACCGAACGGAGTAAACTCATCGAACATAAACAGCGGTCACGACCGCACCAATTCAAAATAACAATAAACCCTACGAAAGCAGGGTTTATTCATTAAATCTGTTCATGCTTTGATATGTCACTTGCTACATTACTATTTTAATAATTCCTTGCATACTAAACTTTACTCCTAGATTTTACTTCCCGAACCTCTCAAAATATCTTTTTCCTACACATAAATAATATTTTAGCAAATTAATCTTCTGAAACATTAAATAGGTATTTAATGCTACTTATATTAACAATATAAATTAGTTTGCTTGTTGTTTTAATGTTTTTTATTAATATTGTAATCATTAATATACACCGTACATAAAATATACTATCTATGAATTTAGAGATTAACAGAGATACGATTAAAGCTTTTATACTAAACGAGCTTCCACAGGAAATAATGTCTTTGGTTTCGGATGCAATACTTGAAGATAAGCATATAGCAAAAATCTATGAGGAGGAAAAATTTAATGTTGAAGCAAAGCTATACTATAGTAATTTGCTAAGCCCTGCCGATCAGCTCAAGTTTGAGAAGGAACTATTCAAAAAAATGAACCCTTTTAATGAGGATAACCAGCAGAATGAGAATAACTCTTCGGAGGATATTGGAAAGACTTTTAATGCCTACAAGGCCTCTCAAAGACGGGAATATAAAATCTCTAAAATGTACGCTATTGGTATAAATATTAAATACTGGCTGATTGCCGCTTCCATTACGGTACTGCTTATTGCTGGCGGTGGGGTAGCATACTATTCTCAACCTACCGACACGTTGGAAAACGGGTTGTATGCCAAGTACTATTCTCCGCTTAACGACAAGGATATTTATCTATTAATTAACCATTCTTTGGCTGTTGCCAGAAAAAAGTACATGGAGGGGGAATACATTAATTCCATTATGCTCTTAAAGGACTTGCCATCAACAGTAACCATTGATGCTGAGAAGAACCTATTAATTGGCCTAAATATGATGGAAATTGGCAAGTATAGCATGGCAGCAAACTACCTAGAATTGGCATTTAGCAACCAGAGCGGCTTTGATTACGTTCCACAGACTCAATGGTATTTGGGGCTTTGTTACCTAAAAACGGGAGATAAGGAAAAAGCAATTAATATTTTTAATGCCATAGTAAAGAGTTATGGCTATAACTATAAAGAAGCCAAAAAGATTCTTAAAAAAATCACCAATTAATTTTTGTCCCTAGAAAGCAAGACCTTCCAGTGTCGCCAGACTTGGAAGAGTCTGCAAAGGGACTTAGTTTCTTGTTTTACTCACCACCCTTTTTATCACCCTCCGTTTAATAAGCAAGGAATAAAGCTGAAATTAGGGCAACTACAACAATCCCTCTCTTCAGAAACCAGTAGCTGAATATCTTATTCTGGTTGCCATTTACCACTAAACCCGCCCAAAATCGTGGATGCACATAAACCTGCTTATCATCGTCAAGGTACTTTAGCTTGGCAAGTCTTAGGGCTTCATCCTTCCGCATTCCCTTTAAAAGGTTTAGGTAAAAATCGTTTAGTATTTCGCTTGTTGGTTTATGAGCCGCTGCCCATAGCGACATCACCACCGATTGGCTTCCTGCATACATAAAGCTTCGGCTTATGCTTAGCACACCTTCTCCCTTCGATAACTTTCCTGATCCCGAATAGCACGATGCCAGCACCACCAGCTGGGCGTTCAGCTGCATATTGTAAACCTCCCAAGCATGTAGGTAGCCATTGTCTGCTGAATCAGCAGAAGAAGGCGTTAGGCAGAGGTTGGAGTTTGCGGGGTTAAGGGTATCATCACCACCATGCGCGTAGAAATGGATAATACCGTATCTCTTGCTATACTTCATAAAAGCCTCTTTGGTGGCATTAACCCCTGTTAGCGATTTCCCAAAGGTTAACCGTGCAATCCTTTTTACGCTCTGCAAACCCAGCGGAACATCAACCAGAGAGTCTTTGGAGTTTTTATAATCGGGTGCAATTCCAAGAAAATCGGGGGAGCTTCCATGAACGCTATTTAGGGAATTGCTATACAGCGTGGCGGAATATGCGTAACCTATGGGGTATTTTCTTAGCAAATACGACCCCTTGGAATAATCACGACTATCATCAGTATAGAGTTTGTCTATAAGCGCATCAAAAGCAATAAGGTTCAACCCACCATCGGGGGTTATAAGTAAATTCTTGTTAGTAAGCAGGGATTCAACCGGGTAAATCAGCTTTTTATAGAGGGCATACGCTGCATCCATGTACTTATAATAACCCATTGAGTACTGGTTATGGAAAGTACTCGTTAAAAAGCTAAGGTTTGAGTAAAAGGTAGTATCGGCTTCCTGCCTAACAAGTAAAAACGTATCTTTAGTAATGGCAAAGGTGTACAGTTCTTTATCGCCTAGCACGTATTCAAGTATAGCCTCCTTTTTGCCCATTGACTTTTGGAGTTGAGTAACACTTACAACTTGGTTGCTGTACTTCTGCTTATAGTACTCAGGGTAGCGGCTCTCAAGTCGTTGCATTAGCCCTTCAAGTTTTTGCGAAAGGCTGAACTGCTGCTCGTTCCACACGTCTATTTTGGATCTATTGGGATGTTCCAGCTTGCTTTCATCCTCAACCTGCATTCTAAGGCTGGCAATTTGCTGTTTTATTCTTCTCTCATTCACGCTAATGCTATCGGGTACTCCCGCAATCCCTTTTGCCATCTCATCATTTTTCAGCTCCCTGAGTACGGCGTACTTGCTGTACTCGGCGTATCGAAATGCTATACCCGCATACTTAGAATCGCCAGTAATGTTGTACAACGAGTTGGCAACGCTTACCCCTAGCAGGTAGGTTTCATGCTCCTTTGCTGCCAGCTGCAATTTAGACCCCTCGTACAGGTAACCAGTTCGCAGCCGTTCGGTAAAACTAGTAGCCAGTTCAAGCGTGGCAAGGGCTGCTTTAAGGTTCTGCTCTCTGTTCTCATGTACGGCCAATTTCTCAAAGGCTTTGGCTTTTAGTTTTAAAATGTCTAGCAAATCCATATCGGGGAGTACTTCAACACTTGGATTTGCATATACCGAACTATCGTTAAAACTATAAATCTTTGAGATTAGAGATTTTTGGTAATGTTCTAACGCCTGTTTGAAATCTCCTTTCCGATAGAATAGCTGTCCATTATTCATTAAGCATAAAGAGGTGTACGAATGCTTCCGTCCAAGAGTATTAATCAAGATTTTATATGCTTTGCTGTACAGTGGTTCACTTTTTGTTAACTGCCTAATTTCCGAATAAAAGCAGGCGTAGTTAACATATGCCATCCCTGTCATGTAGTGGCTCGCACCAAACTCTTTGGTATAGCAGTTTACAGCCTTTCTAAAGCAGTAGTCGGCTTTGCCCAAACTATCGAATTTCTGGTAGACCAAACCGCAGTTGAAGTAAGTTACACCCACACCTTCTAAGTGATTCTTTTCAGCAAGCTGGATGCTTTTTAGGTAGTTAACCCTAGCATGACTATAATTCTCCAACTTATAGTAAGAGTAGCCTAGGTTATGGTAAATATCAGTGATATAGCGGTATTTTTTCTCATCATTACTTTTCTCAAGTACCGATAAGGAATTCTCGTAATAGTAAATAGCCTTTGAGTAATCGCCCCTTAAGGAGTAGATATTAGCAATATTATAATTGATTACTGATACATAAAAGATATCAGAAGTATTTTCTATTGCCTTTTTATAGTAATCAATTGCTCTGCTCAGATCACCCTGCTTTTTGTATATCAGCCCTAACCAATTATAAACCTTAAAATATTTAGGGTTTATATCATTAGTTACTTTGCTTTTTAGTAGTAGAATTCTATCGAATTTTTGCACAGCACTACTATAATTCCCAACCTTATAGTAAACGTATGCACTATCATAAACAGAATTTACGTTGCTAGTATCAATAGGTTGTGCTACTCCTAATAGGCTAATGCAAATACATGATAATAGCAAAACAAGAATTTTGGGTATCAGGGAATTAAGTTGTGATTTGAAAGAATTCACTATAATTGCGTTATTGTTCCTTGCAGGAACAAAAGTAAACCAATTTGTTAAACTAAAAACCGATGATTATGAAAACGATTAAAAAAAGAAATGAAAAGAAAATGGTTAAAGAGTTTAAAACTCTTAAGGTAAAGGAACTATCAGCAATTAAGGGTGGTGAAGGAGCTCCAATTCAAAAAGATGGTGAAATTCATTAGCAGTAAAGAACAAAAAAAAACCAAATTATTTAACTAAAAACAGAAAGTTATGAAAACGCTAAAAAGAAGTAAAGCAGAAAAGGTGACTAAAAAATTTAAGGCTCTTAAAGCAAATGAATTGTTACAAATCAAGGGCGGTGAAGATGGACCTGCAACCCAAAGAGATGGTATAATTCGTTAGCAATAAGAACAAAAACAAACTAAATGTTTAACTAAAAACTTATGATTATGAAAACTCTAAAAAAGATGAGAGAAAAAAAGGCAATAAAAGGATTCAGAATTCTCAAAGCAAAGGAACTAATGCAAATCAGAGGGGGGGATGAAACTCTAAAAGGTAGCGTTCTTTAACTGGTGCAAAAAAAACGAAATGTTTAACTAAAAACCTACAATTATGAAAACAATCAGTAAAAGGGAAAAGCCATAAAAAGTTTTAGTTCTAATGATACAGCATTTTAAGTCGTATAGCTTAAAAAGAAGCCCTACAAAAAAGAACTGCACCCCAGTTGTTATATACAACTTTTAGGGTGCGGTTCATAGTAGGTTTTTTTTAGTTTTTAGCTCTTGGTAAGTTGAATATTAAGCTCGCACATCTCACCATCCGTAACCGTAACAGTAATAACCTGATCCGCATACCCCGGTTTCTTTATCGTTACAATATAAACCCCTGCTGGCAATGATTTAATGTTAAAACCACTCGTTTTGGCGGAGCTTCTTTCTCCGGGAGGTTGCTCCCAAAAGTTTTGGGAGGAGCTTCTTTCTCCGTGGGGTCGTTCCCAAAAGTTTTGGGAGGAGCTTCTTTCTCCGTGAGGTTGCTCCCAAAAGTTTTGGAAGGAGCTTCTTTCTCCGTGGGGTCGTTCCCAAAAGTTTTGGGAGGAGCTTCTTTCTCCGTGAGGTTGCTCCCAAAAGTTTGGAAGCACTTCTTTTTTCGTGAATATAACCATCTGTTCAATAAAATTGCAAAAAAAAACTCTCACTCTTCGAATTTTTAATGGATTATTTGTAATTAAGATTGATCTTCTATGCCAACGTTTGCAATCTGATTAATGACGAAGTAACTTACCAAAATAGTAGTCGAAATAGGGTGCTTAAAGCAATTATTCGTATTAATCATTATGTGTTTTTGGACATCGAATTCATTTTTTATGATTAAATTCCCAGCTTAATAGACAAAAAGGAGACTATAATTATTCAAAAAGATTATGTGTATTAGTTTTGGGCAAATGAAAGGTTCAGAATAAAAAAATGATTTTACTGCCACAGTTTAATCATAAAGAAAAAGAAATTCATTCATAAACTTTTGCCCCCATTCTAATTGAAGGGGTAAAAAAACAGCTCCTTTTTTGTCTATTATACCACCCACTAAATAATTTTATAAAAAAGTGTATGATTCAGTTTTTTCGTAAAATGGCGGTCAGGACAAAACTACTTTCAAGCTTTTTGTTATTGGCTTCCTTTGTTTTAATACTTGGGTTAACTGCAATATTTATTCAACAAAAAATTAAAGTTAGTCAGCAAAATACCCTTTCGAGCATAAATCTTTCGGATGCATTCTTTGAGGGGAAATATTTCTTAAGATCTGATATGCACCTATTTACCGTTTTAATGAAAACCAAAACCGAGGAGCGGCTAAATTATTGGTGGGGTGAACATAGCTTTCAGGTTCAATTTTTTAATGACCAGATCATTAAAATTGAGAAGGAGTTTGAGAATGAAACTGGATTTGAAAATGATACGTTAAAAAATTCACTCTTTACTATTATTAATACGGTAAGGAATGATTATACAAAAAAGATGTTGCCAATATTCATCCAATTTAAAGAATTAAAAATTAAAGAATTAGCAATTGATTCTCAACTTAGTCAACTAATTAATCGTAATTCCGATGTTGCTAAACAACTAATAAAACAACAGGATGATATTAAAGAAAGATATAATGATTTAGATCAAATAATTACACAAACAGGTTTGCAAATAATCTTAAAACTCGATGAGGGTAAAGATAAAGTGAGACTTGTAGTGAAAGGAATCGAAACACATGGGAAGGCATTAATGGTTAAATCGTTTATTACGTTTCTTGTTTTTACTATACTGGGCGTATTTTTTTCGTTGGTTGTGGCCTGGTATATTTCTATACTCGTTACTTATCCTGTACAAAAAATTCTTCAGCATGTATATAAATTAGGTAGAGGAGAGCACCCTGAAAAGTTACACATCAAATTGGATGACGAATTTGGAAGCATTCAAAAATCCTTGAATGATCTTACAGAATCATTAATGGTTACCTCTGAGTTTTCTAAAGAAATTGGAAATGGCAATTTTGATTCTCAATATAAAACGATGAGTGAGAATGATATTTTGGGAAATTCGCTTCTCCAAATGCGCGATAGTTTGAAAAAAGCCCACGATTTGCAAAATCAAAGAAGAGAGGAAGATGATAGGCGATCCTGGGCATCAAACGGTTTTGCTAAATTTTCCGATATTCTTCGTCATAATAATGACGATTTCAGGGTCCTTTGCGATAATGTGATAAAGAATATTGTGAAATATATAGATGCCAATCAGGGAGGAATTTTTCTTTTGAACGAGGAAGATAAACATGATCAATTCTTTGAACTGATTTCAACATTTGCATGGGATCGAAAGAAATACATTAACAAACGAATTGAAAAGGCAGAGGGGATTGTCGGTGCTTGTGCCCTAGAGAAAGAAACTATCATTATAACCGATGTTCCTGAAGATTATGTTGCAATAACATCTGGAATTGGGAAAGCAAAACCAACATGTGTAATTCTTGTACCCTTAAAACACGAGGAGATTGTTCTAGGGGTAATTGAAATGGCTTCTTTTAAAGTAATAGAAAAATATCAGATTGATTTTCTTGAAAAGGTAGCAGAGAGCATCGCCTCAACTATTTCTGCTGTTAAAATTAACTCTCATACCAAGTTCCTACTTGAACAATCGCAGCAACAATCAGAGGAGATGTCCGCACAGGAAGAGGAAATGCGGCAGAACATCGAAGAACTTCAAGCAACCCAAGAGGAGGCTGCTCGGAAATCAGGTGAGATTGAAGGCCTACTCAAATCTCTAAACGCCGCCGCCTACATGGTTGAGTACGACTTAAACGGAAACATCACCAATATTAACGATGAATACTTACAGCGTTTAGGGGTAACACATCAACAGATAGTTGGGACACATCATTCTGGAAATGTTGAAATGACTCAGAATCAAAAGAAGGAATATGCAACGTTCTGGGATGACCTACGAGTAGGAAAAAGTAAAAAAGTAAAATCAAAGATCAATTGGGATGGTAAGATGGTTGACTTCATCGAAACATACTTTCCCGTTACTGATGGTGAAGGTAATGTTTTCAAAGTGATGAAAATGTCACACGAATTTGGTGATTTTAAAGATTAGCCTATTACAAATTCCCTCTATTATCATCGTTTAGAATCCTTTTGGTAATGATCCGAACGGGGAAACGAGCAGCCAGGTAACCGATGGCAATTACAATTATTAGAATAATTGAAATATCAAAAGGGTGAATGTCTACAGGATAAGAATCGATAATAAAATTGCCATTACCTTGCAGTTTTACTAATCCAAATGCTATTTGCAGCCAACAAACAAGAAGACCAAAAAGAGTACCTACAATTGTCCCGCCCATTGAGATTAGCATCCCCTCTGCTAAGAAAATCTTCTGTATTAGATCGTTATCGGCACCCATGCTTCGGAGAGTGTCAACATCGTTACGCTTATCGATTATGAGCATGGAGAGCGAACCAATAATATTAAACGAGGCTATTACTAGTATTAACGAGAGAATTAACCCAATTGCTAACTTCTCCGATTTCATTGTTCTGAATAGTGTTTCGTTCTGCTGATATCTATTCAAAACCCGATACTTATTTCCTAGGGTTTCCTCAACCATTTTTTGGAGTCTCTCAATCTCAACACCCTTTTCGGCCTTCAACTCAATGGATGTAACCTCATCCTTATACTCAAGAAGTGTACGAGCAAATTCTATTGGAATAATAACATACTGGGAATCGAACTCCTGCTCAATTGCAAAAACTCCAGATGGCATTATCCCCATTTTTACAAAAGCATTTTCAGGTGAAAGCGAGGCTGTTTTCCCTCGTTTGGGAACATAAATGGTTAACGGGTCAAATTGTGCTAGGTTTGCATTTAGGTAATAGGATACCCCCTGCCCCATTACGGCAAGCGATTGGCTTCCTCTCCATAGTTGAAAAGCCCCATCAATAATCATTGTATCAACGCCTGTAAGATCCGTATAGTTTCTGCTTACACCCTTAATCATTCCAATGTGCTGCCTTTCGCGATAGCGGAAGAGCGCATTTTCCTCAAGTATCTCAACATAAACGGCAACTCCCTTAAGTTTTTTCAGCTTTTCAATTTCTGGGGAGTGTGGACTGAATGTTTTACCCTCAACCAGCTTAACTTTTATCTCAGCATCAAAGGTTGAGTACATTTTTTTAATTAGGCTATCGAATCCGTTGAATACGGATAGAACAATGACTAGTGCCGATACACCCGTTGCAACACCTATTAAAGAAATTATGGAGATGATATTAATTACATTATGCGATTTTTTTGCAAACAGGTAACGCTTTGCTATGTAGAGTGGGACATTCATTAACAATGATTATAACTCCGATTTGATTGATTTAATTATTCTTTCTACAAATATAGAGAATCTCATCTTTTGGTAGGGCGTATCGTTGAATTAAATCTGTTGGAAAAGAATTAACGTAATCATCTTCTGTTACGTCAAAGCCAACCTCACGGAGTCTTTTCGGATAATCCTTCCCATATAATCTTAGGTGATCACGCTGCTTGTAGTGTTTTTCCCTTAGTTCTGGTGTATTTATGCTTTTATCCTCAAGGGTTACATCAATAGAGTAATCAAGAGGTACTTGGAAGATACCAAAACCGCCTGGTTTCATTACCCGCAACAACTCCCCCATTGCTTTTCTATCGTCATCAACATGCTCAAGCACGTGGTTGCAAATTACCACATCAAAACTCGAATCGGGGAAAGGAATGTTTTGGACATCCATTTTAATATCCGCCCAAGGGGAAATTAAATCGGCTGTTAAATAGTTAAGGTTTACAAGTTTTTTGAAGGGCTTGATAAAACAATACTCCGGAGCGATATGTAGAACCCGCTTGGGGTTTATGAAAAAATCAGTTTGATTTTTTAGGTACAACCATATCAACCGGTGTCTTTCCAGCGAAAGAGAGTGTGGTGCAAGTGCATTTGCCCGTGATTGAAGTCTTCCGTAAGGTAACAATTTGCGATACCTTCTACCCGAAATAGGATCTTCGAATGCATTTCCCCTATAAAAGATTGCAATATTTCTTAGAATAAATGCTGCTACAACTTGTTGGTAGTGTCTGGGAATAAATCTGGAGGCTAGTGAGATAATCCGCTTAATCATGAGCTAACTCTTAAGCAATTTATCAATGCTCTCGATGTAATCGAGCGAATCATCAAGGAAGAATACTAGTTCTGGAATAACCCGAAGTTGATGTCGCACCCTTTGAGCCAACTCATGTCTTATTGATTTGGTGTGTTCCTTAACAACCTTAAGAACATCCTCCTTTTTATCGGTTGGGAATATACTGATGTAAACCTTTGCTAGTCCAAGATCTGGACTAACTCTTACAGATGTAACCGTAATCATCTTTCCCCTAAAAATGGTAACCCCTTCTTTTTGAAAAATATCGCCTAAATCTTTCTGCAGCAACCTTGAAACTTTGCTTAACCGTGTCCCTTCCATATCTCAGATTTTGTGCAAATATAGTTGATTTGGAGGATAATAGTAGACATAATACAGGATGTTTATCCAGAATTAGGTGAGGGAAAATCCTATTTCAAAGATTTTTTGTTCCTCACTATTCCTTTCTTATTAAATAGCGCTGAAAAAGAGGTCTTTAATCAAAAGAGAGAATTATCTGATACTAGTAAGAAGCTTAAGAACTACAATCGATCGATTTCCAATGGTTTTTTAATGGTATTTGTCGAATGTTTGCACATAAGTTTGACGAATAAATTGTTTGTAAAACTCTGTCTTTAAATAGATTTCTAATTTTTTGTAAATTATACGCGAATTTCTTTAAAACTATTATTAGAATGATTTTATTCTACTAATCTGAACATTTTTCTATAATTTAGTTGAATAAAACAGAGGCTATAATTGTGGATTTTCTGTTTCATTTTAAAAGAGTTACTCAACTAATAACTTTCTTTTATATTTTTGCGGTTCAAATATTAAAAAAATGGATATAGTTTTAAGTGGAATTCGTCCTACGGGTAAGTTGCATCTTGGGAATTATTTTGGTGCAATGAAAAATTTTATTAAGATGCAGCAAGAAAATCATTGTTTTTTCTTTATTGCAGATTACCACTCGTTAACAACACACCCTACACCAGAGAATTTACATGGATCGGTTAAACATGTATTGGCAGAATATCTTGCATGTGGTCTCGATCCAGAGAAATCAACTATTTACATACAAAGTGATGTTCCGGAAATTCCCGAGCTATATTTATTGCTTAATATGAATGCTTACATGGGTGAACTTGAGCGTTGTACCTCCTTTAAGGATATGATTAGAAAGCAACCCGATAATGTAAATGCTGGCTTACTAACCTATCCAACCCTAATGGCTGCCGATATACTTATTCACAGAGCGCATAAAGTGCCTGTAGGTAAAGATCAGGAGCAGCATTTGGAGATGACCCGTACATTTGCCAATCGTTTCAACAGAATATACAATGTTAACTATTTCCCGGAACCGGTTGCTTATAATTTTGGAGAGGAACTTGTTAAAATACCAGGGCTTGATGGTACTGGGAAAATGGGTAAGTCGGAAGATAATGGTATTTTTCTCGCCGATGATGCCAATACTATTAGGAAAAAGGTAATGAAGGCGGTTACTGATAGCGGACCAACTGAGCCAAATCAACCAAAACCAGAAGCTATACAAAACCTATTTACACTAATGAAAGCGGTCTCTACTCCCGATACCTACTCCTTCTTCGATGAGAAGTACAACACCTGCCAGATTCGCTATGGAGACTTAAAGAAACAACTTGCAGAAGATATCATTAGAATTACTTCACCCATTAGAGAAAATATTGAAGGTATTCTTGAGGATAATGAATACCTGCGTAAAGTAGCAAAGATGGGTGCTGAAAAAGCTCGCGAAAGTGCTGCAATGACTATACGTGATGTTCGAAGAATTATTGGATTTAAGCCTTTTTAAGGATTATTATATTAAAATAAGGGAATTCTATTCTATCTAATCTCAACCTTTAGAAATAATCCTGACTTATTCCCTTCGTGAATTTTCACCTTTTTACCAACATCAATTTGATGGTATTCTTCAGTGGGAATTTGGTAAAGTTTCTTCGCTGTCAAAATATAATGGTAATCGCCGCGAATACTGGTTTTAATATTTCTACCCAACAGTTTCACATTGCTATGGATCTTATCGTTAATAGTACAAAGTGTAACTTTTTTAAGATTTGATAGAAAATCGGATAGAAGTTTCCGAATCACCAAAGCATAAAGCCCAACCCCAATAATTGCAATCAAATAATATCGTCCATAAATCAAGAAGTGACGACCAACTTCGCCCGAATTTTGGAAATATTCAGCAATTAAAATTGCAGTAAGGATAAGGGTAATAAAATAGATAACTGCAAGTACAACAAGTACAATAATTGATCTCTTTAGTAATGTTTTCTTAATAATTGCACGCTCACCGTCCTCCATTGTTTCGTTATAGCCCGATAGGTAATCGGTTTCGACAGGAATCTCTTTTGGTTCTTGAATTGTGATAGGGGTTAAATCTAAAAGGATATTGCTACTCTCGGTAAGTTCGATACGAATAATATCTCCAGCGTTATATTTTCTGTAATTAGAATAGCTTACCTTAACCTCTCTGTTTGCAAAAACAAGATAGTAATCGGTGTCCATATCCTGTTTCCCATCGTTCTCTCTTATCGTTGTATCCTCTCTTTTCTCAAAAATTTCGCCTTCAATCACCCATTTCTTTGCATCGGGTCGAGTATAAAACGATGCCCTACGATAAATGTAAATACCAATAAAAAGGAATATCAGGGAGAACGCTCCAACAAAATAAAAGATGTACCAATCACCGTCGTAGATGCAGAAAGTTGCGGCCAGTCCCCAAAACACAATAAAAATAATCGAAATCGCACCGATAGCCTGCTTAGTTTGCTTTTTTAGATAGGCTCTATCTAAATCGGTTATAGGGACTAGATTCTCAGAGTAATTCATGAATGTTAATTGTTTTGTTGAGCCCCCGAATACATTCTTGTATGGAATCAGTGCAGCTATTTAGTCGCTGTTGATACCCATCACTATTCTTTTATTTCTATTTTAAAAATATAATTATTGTTATTTCTTGTGATATATGATATTCTAACCTTTTGCCCATTTCTGGTTATTGGCCCAGTATCTATTTTTATGCCATGATAAACATCACCAGGTAAAGTAAAATCAGTAAATATAAATGGTATTTCATTTACAGAATATTTTACATTATCCTTCTTTACCAACGACATAGGACAATAATCCTTTGTTTCACCTTCAACTACACTATAGTTTTTGGATTCGATTATCTTATAGAAATCTCTTCTAACAGCGATAATTCGGGGGATTTTGGATAGGTTAACTATTATAAAAATGGCAAAAAACCCACATATCAAGTATCCAGTAAAAATATATACCTGTCGTTGAAGAGAGTATTTTACGTGGTTTTTTTTTGTGTAATAAGCCAATCCATAACCCAATATGGATAGAGCTAAAAGAAATATTATGCGACCAAAACCAAAGCCAACTGGTTGATATTCATAAAATGTTTGATAGTCCACTTATATCAATTAATATATAAAATCAGGTCTAAGCTATCTCCCAATCAAACCCATCTTTGCGATCGCGAACAGTAACACCCATTTGAGTGATTTCATTCCTGATTTTATCCGAAGTTGCAAAATCCTTATTCGCTTTGGCTTCAAGACGCATATTCAAGAGCATATCAATAAGTTTACCTGTCAGTTCGCCCTGCTTAGAACCTTCGTTTTGTTCATCTTTTAAACCGAGGATATCAAAAGTAATTGCCCTGAAGGTCTTTCGTAATGTATTAAGATCTGTTTCGGATATAGTTTCCTTATTTTCGGCAAACAGGTTGATATTACGAACCCAATCAAATAAAACAGCAATGGCAATTGAACTATTAAAATCATCGTTAAGCGCATCAAACGCCCTATTTATATCGTTAATATCAACAGTGGACTTATCTGAAGGTTTAATTTTATCGATAAATCGATTAGCTGTCATTAATCTTTGAAGCCCTTTTTCGGATGCCTGTAAAGCCTCGTTTGAAAAATCCAACGTGCTTCGATAATGGGACTGTAGCATGAAAAATCGTACTGCCATTGGGGAATAGCCCTTCTCAAGTAAAGGATGGTTACCTGTAAATAGCTCATTGGGTAAAAATCCGTTTCCAGCAGTTTTCGACATTCTTACCCCATTCACAGTAAGCATATTTGTGTGCATCCAATAATTTACAGGTGCTGTGTGGTTACATGCCTGCGATTGGGCTATTTCATTTGTGTGGTGAGTAGCTTGTAAATCCATACCCCCACCATGAATATCAAAATTATCTCCTAAATATTTTCTTCCCATTGCTGAGCATTCAATATGCCAACCAGGGAAACCCCAACCCCAGGGAGATGGCCATTTCATAAGCGTTTCAGGTTTTGCAGCAATCCATAAAGCAAAATCAAGTCGTCCATGTTTTTCGTCCTGCCCGCCAAGTTCACGAGTTCCTTCAAGTAATTCTTCGAGTTTTCGGTTAGTTAATTGTCCGTATGAATATTCTTTGCTGTATTTTTCTACATCAAAATAAACTGTACCATTAATCTCGTAGGCATATCCATTCTCAATAATCTGTTTAACCATCTCAATCTGCTCGCAGATATGACCTGTTGCTGTTGGTTCAATGGTTGGGGGTAACGTGTTAAATGTTCGCATTACATCGTGAAAACCAAGCGTATATTTGTGCACGATTTCCATTGGCTCCAGCTGTTCTAATTTTGCTTTTTTTGCAAACTTATCATCCCCTTCATCCCTATCGCCTTCAAGATGTCCAGCATCGGTGATATTGCGAACATATCGTACTTTATACCCTAAATAAAGTAAATATCTATATATTAAATCGAATGAGATAAAAGTCCGGCAGTTTCCCAAATGCACATCACTATATACAGTGGGCCCACAAACATAAAGACCAACATGTTTTGGGCTGATTGGTTTAAACTCTTCTTTCTTCCTGGTTAAGGTGTTGTAGATATTCAAAAGATTTTCCATAATGATATTCAATAATAGATTCAGTCACGCACAAAAGTAAAAAAAAGTGTCAATGAAAGTGTCAGTTGAAAGAAATATTGAAAACAAAAAATGGAGAATGATGCCATTCTCCATTAATAGTATTATTTCTGATAATAGTTTACCAAGCGTTAGGGTCGTCTTGAACTTCAGTTACAACCTTTTTTACATTTTTAGCAACATCTTGCCCTTTATCATTCTTTTCAACAGTGAACTCTACAATATCACCATCATGAATCTCGTTAAAATCGCCCTCCGTAACATCAAGATAATGGAAGAAAAGATTATTTGGTGGGAATTGAACAAAGCCATACCCGTTATTCATATTCATTGCAGCACCTTGTTTTATGGAGTCATCATCTAACTCTGCGGGTTGTTGCTTAGGCTGGCTATAATCCTGTTGTGCAAATAGGTTAACAATAAGTTTATCATTGATTTTTAGACCATGATTAATAACCTCATGCATTGCTACAGGAAACGTAACCTCCCGGATTAAATCCTGTGATGTACGAGTAACCACCTCACGACCCATATCATCGGTATAGTCAAAGTCCCAACTTAAAACCATAACCTTTGCTCCAATTGAATTCAGTTTGCGAATAAGCGGAACATAATCCCCATCGGAGGTAATTAGAACAAGTACGTTAAAACGTTTGTAGAAAGCTTGTTCAAAAGCTTCGAGGGCTAACCAAACATCAATCCCTTTATCATCCTTTTTACCACCACGGGTACGGATAGGTAGGTAGTGCGTTACTACACCTTCGGACATTAATATATCATCAAATACACGGTCGTTATATAGCTGATTTCCTCTTTGACTTGCCTCTTGTGCACTAATTCTTCCACGGAAATAATGAGCTTCAATCACCTGACAGTACTTAGAATCAACATCCTCTTCACGAGCAATCATATTTCTAATAAACTCATGCAGCCCAGCTATATTAAGCCTTTTACGTCTTGTGTGAAAGTAGTTATAGTAGTTGCTAACATGAAGAAAGTAGTTGCCATCATAAAAGACACCAATGCGTACTAATTCTTGTCCAGATGCCATAAAATAGAGGTATTTGTGTTAAATAAAATTTTGAATAGATTAATTTCCTAATTCAAAAGGGAAATGATTTTTTATTCTTGGACAAAGATACACAATCTTCGTTAGGCTGCAATTACCCTCGGCTATCAAAGTTGTTATTATACACCAATGTCATAAGAAAATACAAAGTAACTAACCCTGTAATCCCTTATGACACTAGTGAATCAGGCTTTTTATGCTATTTATCTATTGAAAAGGTGATTTACGTCAATAGTGTAAAATAATAGATAAGAAAATAAGATTATTCAAAATATGATCGATTCTTAAACCTTTTACAATGAAAAAAGGCATGTAAAAAGAGTCTTATTTTTACATGACGGGCTATTCCAAAGAAATTTGATTTTCCTTAGGATATTCGACAGAATAGGAGAACTGTAATTTTTTAGTTTCTAGAGATTTAATGCTTAAAATCCATTTCAACTGACCAATGGAAGAATTATAACTTGAACCACCTTGATCTAAAAGTTTTACCTTAACTTTTTCATTTGTTGAAACAGGGATCTGATCTTCAATTTCAATTTCAACATCTTGTTTTTTACCATTTGTTATGGTTATCTCCCAACTTCGGGTTTCGGTAACTTTAGAACCGATGAAATTCTTTTCTTTAAAAAATTTTGCTTTGGTTCGTTTTACAGCAACACTTTCATCTTTACCCAACGATAACTTTAATGTATCGCCAAAGGCTTTGGTATTAAGCGTTGTAGAACCAACAAAGTTGTTTTCAAAATATAGGTTTGCCTCACCGTAAAGGAGGTTTAATCCTTGCCATTCAGTCATATTGGCAATTAAGTAGGCATACTCTGATAATTTTGGAGTTGTGGTATACTGATAGGTTGCTTTAACTGTTGGCGTTTGAAGAATTGCAGTAACCGGCTGCTGTTTCGATGGAATATCGTAGAGGATATCAATATTAAATGTGAAATTGGTTTGACTTTCGGATACTGAAACGGGCATTGGCTTGTCTAACATTGCATCATCCTTGTAAGCCATTGAAACCTCAGCCTCCTCGAATACTTTTTCTTTTTTAGCTACCGCTGCATTTCCTCGAACAGAATAATTGAGATATGGTTGAATAATGTCAACATACCAAGGAAAAATTGTAGGTGCAGTGGATCCAGATGTTGGATTTCCAGAGGAAACGGAGAGTTTAACCTTACTCCAATCCTCACCCGTTGTTTGGTAAACATTTGCTTTATTGGTAATGCTCAAAGGTGCATTAATGCTATTCACCCTTATATCATAAGTTGGATACCAGCCTGCTTCTATAGCAAAGTACTTTATTTTAGCGTTTGTGGCTATAGGCTTATCAGTCATGAATGTAACAAGTATTTCACTAGTATTCATAACCTTCTGAGCCGATAGATTTTGTAATTGTTCATTTAATTTTCGCAAATCCCCTTCAATATTAGCGATGAGTTCGATTTTATCAACCCGATTCCGCTCCAACTCTTCGAATCTGGCTCGGAAATACACAAGGGAATTTTTTAGGTCTTCAAGTTTTACACCTTGATCACCTATCAATTTTTTATTCGAAACAAGAACATCTTTTTCCAAGTCAATTGTTTGCAGTAGAGCTTTTTCAAGCGTAATCTTCTTTTCAATATCTTTTTTTCTTGTTTGTAATCTAATGAAATCAGGGTTTTGTGAAAGTGAATCAAGCATGTTTTTTTGGCTTGAAACAGAAACTATAGTTGCATCGGAACAGCTAATTTGAATTGATGATTCATCGAGATTTGGAGGAAGATTAGTGAAAACCACTTTATTCTCCCCCTTTTCAAGGTTCATCTTAGCAACCCTTGTAATTTGTGCGCCTTGAGTGTAAACGGTTGCACTCACAACTTTAGATTTTATGTGCTTCTGCTGAGCGAATATAGTTCCTAAAATTAAAGGGAACAGCAGTATGAAAATAATTGATTTTTTCATGATTTATAGGCATTTATAAAGTACTTAATGAGGGATCAAACTTTGAATCAAATATAGCTAATACTTAGAAACTGTTTGCATTTCTTTTAGGGCCTTATTTTGAGTATTAGAGCCTTTCGTATTGTATGCTTATTTTTTTACGACAAATTTTAGTGTTTGTCCATTTATCAGTGGATGCTAATGCTATAAGTCCTTCAGACTTTTATTTGAATAATCCCCAGTAAAACAGAGGGCAGTTAAAGGGCAATTTTAGAACTTTAAAAGGAGTCAATTAAGGCGCAATTAATATTTAAATACTTTCTTAATAAGAATTCTAAAAAAATATGAAATTCGGTTATTTAGAAAATAAACCTGATAAAAGGGTTGTTGCACCCACTAATCGATATATTACCCTATAATTAAACACCTTTGTTCTAATTAATAATATTTTATTGTAAAGATTTATTCTATTTTTTTATTGATTTTTTTTATGACTATTTACTTATGATTATAATTACTCTAACTTGATAATTCAAACTCTTAAAAATTATATCCGATGAAAAATCTAAAAATGTTCTATTTCGCCCTTGGAATTGTATTCCTAGGATTAGTTGGCTGCCAAAAGCAGGAACTACAAATGGTAAACCCAGAGAAAGAGGTTTTAAGTACCAAGGATAAAGCCGCTCTCGCAATGGTTGATTTGTTGAACCAACAAATCAATAATGAATCAATTCTTGGGGAACTTACAAGCAACCCACTAGGCCAAAAACTGGACTACATCGTTAGCAATTTGAAGCAGACTTCAGATAACGAGCAAGCCATTCAGACACTTCGGGGTTATGTTGCTAGTACTAATGAGGTAAACAAATTGTCGGAAAAAACAGGATGTATTGAGATTCCTGAGTTATGGCTCTACCAACCTAAAGTAAAAACTGGGTCGAGCGAGATATTGGTTACTTATGTACCAGATGGTAATGAAAAGAGCTGGAAAAACATTAAGGCCTACAACCTGAAAAAAGAGGTTGTGTATTTGGATGTAAAGACCGAACCAAATGTTAGAGTTATTGTACTTGAAACAAACGGTGCTGCAGCCATGAAGGTTAAGGTGGACTATATGAATAAAGCTTTACAGAAAGCTGGTTTGCAATCACCAGACCTTCTCAAAAACAGAGTTAGTAGTGCTAAAGCTGGTATTGAGACTACTAAGTTGAATAAGATTAGGCTTAATAACGATCAGGAGCCTTGGGTGAAGGGTGCTGCCGAGGTTTATGCTATAACCTCAGGTCTTCGCGATGTTAGCGGTGTTAAGTCGGCTCAAGTTGCTATTATTGACATGCCTTACCTTGACTATGATGCTACAGACTATTACCCTAACCAACTTTTGCTATTCTGGCCCGACTATAGCTATCAAGGAGCTAACATTCAACTCTATGAACTAGATTCTAATTACAACTATCAACAACTTATAGTGATTATTATTAATGGAGTTACAACTGTTGCTGGAACGATCTCGGCACAGCCTTGGATTAATGCTCTTGGTACATTAGCATCAGCCATTGTTAATGCAATGCCCGCCGATTGGTTAACCGATAACGATGACTATGTGGACTCCTTCTATACTATTATGAAATATACAACCTATACCAATTATAATGGTGCAGGTGCCAACGCAAAGGTGACCTTAGCTCCCTTCTTCTTGCCTGAAAACTAAACCATAATCGCAAATTGCGATACACAAAGAGGCTGCCTAAGCAAAATTAGACAGCCTCTTTTAATTCCCTTCCAAATAAAAAGTTGAACCATTTATTCCATTTCATAATATTACATTAGTTCGATTTAGGAAACAATGTATTAATCTATATATCAGTAATTTATTTTATTGAAGCAATGGAATTACATTAGAGTTAATGCGTATTCAGCTCGGTTTCCCGATAAAATTATGGAATGGCTGGTTTCCTAAAAGATATTTTTGTTAAAAATATATGAAATGGTTAAAGACTTGTCAAACTGTGATTTAGGTTGCAAGGTTCAGGTCAACTTTGCTATAGGCAAACTTAGTTTGCTGCTGTATCTACAAGGTTTTCCTTTAGGAACTCTATAAGCGTTTTATAGTATATTGGATAATTTGCTTTTTCAAGAAAAGCTAACCCTAAACTTCGGTACAACCCTTTAGATGTAACCCTTACCGTGGCAATCTTTCCCAATTCAACATAGGGTTTTGCAATCCAAGATGGAATCACAGCAATGCCTATATTTGATGCCACCATTTCTATCATGGCCTCAGTCATTGGCACCTCATAAATACGGCTAAGCTTAATGCCATTGGGTCGGAGTACCTTAGAATATACAAAAACCGTATCCACCGGCTTTGAAAAAATAATAAGGTTTTTCCCCTCAAAATCGGTAGGCCTGATAAATTTTCTCTTTGCAAACTCATGATTAGGAGGAACAATTGCCACCATTTCATCGTTCATAATTTCGAAGAAACGTATATTCTTACATGGTTCTGGCCTGTTTATGATAACAGCATCAAGATCGTGGCTTTGTAATTTTTGAATAGATTCCTGAGTGTATTCTGGGTAAATCTTAATATCTACTTGAGGATGTAATTCACTGAATTTTTTCACAAGAGCAGGAAACCAGTAGTAATAGGTAAAACATGCGGTACAAATTCGAATGATACCTTTCTCACCTCTTGAAATCTCGCGGATTCCCCTATCTAGCTCATCTATTCTTGCAAGAATATCCGCTGCCGATTTATATACGAGTTCTCCTGCTGCGGTTAAAATAAGCTTCTTATTCGACCTAACAAACAGAGTTGTTCCAGCCTGCATTTCTGCCTCCTTAAGTTGATAGCTTAGAGCCGATTGAGTTAAGCAAAGTTTGTCTTTTGATTTTGCTATACTCCCCAGCTCAACAATGTTTTTGACCAGCCGTAGATGTTTTATTTCCATAAAGAAATTTTTTACAATATAAATCAAAATATTTGATCGATAATTCAGTATATCGATAAAATTTTTTAATCAATATCATGAAGAAAATTCGCTTTTATCGTTGATAATTAAGCACTAATATTGTAGAAAAATTACTTATGAATTCGAATGATATAAAAAAACACGCAAACTTAAATGGAGCCAAAATATGTGGCGTTGCACCAATAAATAGGTTTAATGATGCGCCAAAAGGTTTCGGACCTTTAGATCTATACCCACAAACACAATCCGTAATTGCATTTGCAAAGCAAATACCCAAAAGTTCTTTGGACTTGTCTACTAACATTCCGTACACAGTAGTAGAACAAATTGTTTTGCAGGAAACAAATAGAATTGCTTTGGAATTAATGTTGCTGATAGAATCTCATGGGTTTAGTGCCGTTATTGTACCATCGGAACCCTATGAGTATTGGGATTCGGAAAGCAGAACTGGAAAAGGTTTAGTATCCCTAAAGCATATTGGCTATAAATGTGGAATTGGAGTGTTTGGTAAAAACCATTTGTTATATAACCCGCAAGTTGGGAGTTTAATGAAGCTGGGAGCGGTTCTTACCGATGCAGTGCTCGAACCCGATGCAATAATGGAAGTAGAAAGCTGTAAGGCAAACTGTCATCTATGTATAACCAAATGTCCTAGTGGAGCAATATCTGAAAGTGATGTTAATCAATTTAAATGCCGTGGATTCTCATCAGGTAAAACAGCTAAAGGAGATTATGTTTATTCATGCAATATGTGTCGTAAGGTTTGTCCTAATGTTTTTGGCTTTGCATATAACGAAAAGGCAAATATTTATTCGTAGATATTTACTTCCAGAAAGAAATTCTGATCCAATTACAAGGAGTAATTCTTATTTAACGAGAGTTCGATATATGTTTTAACACAGAGAGTTTATGTTCTGGATTCAACAAAATGGTTGTTTTAATAGGCTACAAACTTGCCATAATGATGCTTATTGATGCTGAGAAGCACAGAGTACACGGAGGTTGACGATTTTGCATAAATGCAAAATCAACAATGTGTAATATCTTGAATTCTCAACTTTGCAATATAGTTCCTTATTTAGAACTCGCATTATTTAACAATAGAAGGTTAAGGTTTTTCGATTGTCGTATGTTGTGAAAATAGGTTAGGCTCGGCTTTTTGTTGAGCCTTTCTTTTTTAATTACCGCCTTATAGGTTCAATAGCATAAACCTAAATTAACGTGAGTTCGATGTAAGGTGTCATTGGCTGCGCCGAACTCGCAAGCTCGGTTCTGAGCGAAGCAAAGGATCTAATTATCTAAAGACCAGATGCTTCACTTCGTTCAGCATGACAAAGCAACAATTTAATACTACGCTCATAATCAATGTGTTATATTTGCATCGAACTCATGTTAAATTAGTTATTGGAATTGCAGAAAGTTTCTTGAAATCACCTAAATCGTTTTAGTAAATCTTTTTTACATTTGTTCCTTTAAGATTGGAATGAAGAAAAAACGCATTTCGCTGGATGATATTGCCATAAGCCTTGGTGTTTCACGGTCGTTGGTTTCGCTTGTGTTGAATAATAAGGATGCAAAGCATGGGATATCGGCTAAAACGAAGCAAAAAGTATTGACTAAAGCCAAGGAATTAAACTACAAACCGAACCACTTTGCCCGTGGATTAAGGCTTGGGAAGTCTTTTACTCTGGGGCTTATAGTTTCTGATATTGCAAATGGATTTTACTCACGAATTGCTAGGAATCTCGAAGATCTTGCCGAGGAAAACGGTTACAACCTAATTACCTGTAGTACCGATGAAGATATTGAGCGGGAGTTGCGTTTGATTAAACTACTCCGCGAGAAGCAGGTTGATGGGCTAATCATATCATCATCTCAGAATAATCCAATTGAATTCAACCGATTAAGAGCCGAAGGGTTTCCTGTTGTTCTGATCGACAGGTATTTTGATGGCTTAAATGTACCTGCTGTTGTTGTTCGAAATCGTGATGGAGCAAAGCAGGCTGCATTACATTTATTGGAACAGGGGTATAAAAGACCCTTGGTATTAGCAATTGACCCGGTACATGTTTACACTATTCGTGAAAGACGTGAAGGTTTTATTGATGAGATGAAACTTCACTCCATTAACCCTATTGTTGTGAATATTCCATTTGATAACCCATTTAAAGGCGTTGAAGATGAAATTGAAAAGTTGCTAAATAATAACCAATTATCCGATTGCATTTTTGCTTTAAATAATAATCTAGCAACCGCCTGTTTACAAGTCTTACGCAAGCACAATATTGATGTACCCAAGAATATTGGCTTGGTTAGCTTCGATGATGTGCCCTATTTCAGTTTTATGAACCCATCGGTAACAGCAGTATCACAGCCTATTGATGATATTAGCAGTGTAGCCTTCAATACTTTAATGGGCTGGATTAGAAACGATCAGAATAAATTAATGGAAAACCCTATATACCTTCCTATTGATTTTGTAGTAAGGGAATCAACAATAAAAAATAGATAATTCATCCTAAAACGCATAGCTATGAATAGTAAAACGCTTCCTATTTTCCTTGCTTTCCTAACAATGGGTATTGCAGATGCAATGGGTCCAATGTCCGATGCCGTTAAAAATCAGTATCAGATCAACGATGTAATGGCAACCCTTTTGCCATTCTTTGTATTCATAGCATTCGCAGTATTTAGCGTACCGGGAGGTCTACTTGCAGCACGCATTGGGAAAAAGAAACTTCTTCTTCTTGGATTAGGATTAAATGCAATTGCTCTTTTGATTCCCACTTTAGTTGATCCCAGCTATCCGCTTCTTTGTTGTTGCATTTTAATATTAGGCATTGGTACTACCTTTCTTCAGGTCTCTGGAAATCCAATTATGCGTGATGTAAGCCTTCAAGGTGCATACAGTCGCAATCTAGCATTTGCTCAGGGTATTAAAGGAATCGGGAGCACTGTTTCTACTTACCTTGTTACAGCCGTTGCTACATTTGTAATATTTAAAGATTTAGGATGGCGAGCAGCATTTCCAGTATTTTTTATTTTGATGGTACTAACATTTATCTCTGTTCTTTTCATTAAGGTAGAAGAGACTAAAGTAGATGTTCCACCAAGTTTTAGTTCAAGTCTTGGTCTTCTTAATAAACCTGTTTTTTTGATGGCAGTTGTTGGCATATTCCTTTATGTAGGCGCTGAAGTCTGTATGGCGCGATTCCTACTTCCTCTAAATAAAACAATTGGAATGACTCCAGATAAAGCAACCCAATTTGGAGCTCCACTATTCTTCCTCTTGCTCACCATTGGGCGTATAATTGGTGGAGCAACTTTAACGATATTAAACCCTAAAAACTTTTTCCGTATTTCAACCTTATTGGGATTAATTGGCATTTTATTTCTAATGCTCGGATCTCCAACTTTAGCAATTGTAGGGGTTATAATTGGAGGTTTAGGTTTTGCAAATATTTGGCCTTTGCTATTCTCTATAACAGTTGAGGAAAAACCCGAAGCAGCAAATGAATTAAGCGGTCTTATGTGCATGGCAATTTCTGGGGGAGCTTTAGTTCCTTTCGTAATGAGTAAAATGGTTGATATGAATATGAAAACAGTATCCTTTATTGTGCCTGCAATTTGCTTTGCTTACTTAGTTTTCCTATCCCTAAAAGGGAATAAAAAAGTTACCATAAAAACAGTTTAATATATTTTTAAAAGACGATAAAAGAATGAATTATCATAATGATAAACGTATAGTAATGACCCTTGATGCTGGGGGTACAAACTTTGTTTTCTCGGCAATTCAAGGGTTAAAGAGTATAGTAAACCCAATAACACTTCCAAGCAACGCGGATAATCTTGATAAATGCCTAAACTCAATTATTGCAGGATTTAAAGAGGTTGAAAAAAATCTAAAAGAGAAACCTGTTGCCATAAGCTTTGCCTTTCCTGGACCAGCGGACTATCCGAATGGCATTATTGGTGATTTGGGAAACCTCCCAGCATTTCGTGGTGGAGTCGCACTGGGGCCAATGCTATCGAAGATATTTGGTTTGCCTGTATTTATAAATAACGATGGTGATCTCTTTGCATTCGGAGAGGCTATTGCAGGCCTACTCCCGCAAGTAAACGCAATGCTTACACAGGCAGGTAGTCCAAAACAATATCGAAATCTTTTAGGAGTAACATTGGGTACTGGGTTTGGTGCAGGTTTAGTTTATAACAAACAGCTATACATTGGGGATAATTCGGCTGCTGCTGAAATATGGCTAATGCGAAATTACATAAATAACAATGCCTTTGCAGAGGAAAGTGTGAGTATCCGAGCGGTTAAGCAGGTGTATAAGCAGCACTCAAAAGATATTTCAGATTTATCTCCAAAGGGTATCTTTGATATTGCTGATGGTAAACTAGAAGGCAATAAAATAGCCGCCTTAAAAGCCTTTGAGGAACTTGGAACTGTTGTTGGCGATGCTTTGGCAAACGCTGTTACACTTACCGATTCCATTATTGTAATTGGAGGTGGTTTGTCAAATGCATGGAAATACTTTTCTCCATCAATGTTTAATGTGCTAAACGGGAAAATTTGTACCTTAAACGGCGACAAAGTGGATCGACTGGAAATGAAGGCATTCAACCTTGAGGATAAAGAAGGTAAAAAAGCCATGACTATGGGCGGTTTAACCAAAATCAAAGTACCATTTAGTGACAAAACGATTGATTACGATCCTATGAAACGAATAGGCATTGGCCTTTCACGACTTGGAACAAGCCAAGCTGTTTCCGTTGGTGCTTACGCTTTTGCTTTGAGCAAACTATAGATTTTAGAAGGGATGTTAAAATAAAGAAATATGATTGTCCGTAATAATACCAAATGAAGAATGAAGAATAAATAATCCAAATTGTCATTCCTGCGAATGCAGGAATCCATCTCCTTAACTAGATTCCAGGACTTCGCTCGGAATGACAAAGGAGTGTGTTTTGCTTATAGGTAATATAGCGGATATGCATATAAAGAAAAATCAAACATGGGCAAAAAATACTTTTATCTAATAGTAGCAATCATTTTACTAAAAAGCGGGTATGCACAAACCCTAAACCTCATGCCTTGGCCTGCTGAGATAAAAATTGTTGAAGGACAATTTGTGGTTGACAAAAACTTAAAGATAGGGGTAGAAGGAAACCCGAATAAACGATTTCACCCCAACCTAGTGAGATTTATTCAACAACTTAGCAAACGAACAACTATCCCCTTTGACCGTGACTCTGTGCTAGTATCTCCTGTAGATGCAAGTATGGTAATTAAAATTAGTCGTCCCGGTATTGTAAAATTAGGTGAGGATGAATCGTATACGTTGAAAATTGATAATAATAAGATACTAATAACATCCCAAACGGAACTTGGAGCAATGCATTGTCTGCAAACATTACTTCAACTGCTCGAAAGAAATAAAGAATCATTTTATTTTCAGCAATTGGAGATCAATGACAAACCCCGCTTCGCTTGGCGTGGGCTGATGATTGATGGTTGCCGGCATTTTATCCCAGTTGAAGTGATTAAGCGCAATATTGATGCAATGTCAATGGTTAAGCTAAATGTATTGCATTGGCATCTGAGCGAAGATCAGGGTTTTAGGGTTGAAAGTAAAGCATGCCCAAAATTACATCTAATGGGCTCTAATGGAGAATATTATACTCAGGAGCAAATTAAAGATGTGATTAGCTATGCAAACGAAAGGGGTATTCGGGTAATGCCCGAATTTGATATCCCTGGACATGCTACCGCATGGATGGTTGGATATCCTGAATTGGCATCAGCAAGCTGTTCTTATAAAGTAGAAAAGTTTTTTGGCGTTTTTGATCCTACCATAGATCCAACGAAGAAGGAAACCTATAAGTTTTTTGATAAGTTCTTCAAGGAAATGTCACACCTCTTTCCCGATGAGTATATGCATATAGGAGGAGATGAAAACAATGGTGTTCAATGGAACAAAAATCCGAATATTCAGGCATTCATGAAGAAGAACGGGATTAAGAGCAACCATGAATTACAAGCCTATTTCAACCTAAAAATCTTAGAAATCCTTAAAAAGAATGGTAAGAAGATGATTGGTTGGGACGAAATTTTTCAGCCATCGCTTCCCAATAGCATTGTAATTCATTCATGGAGAGGGCGTGAGGCTATGGAAGATGCTGCTAAAAAGGGATACCAAAGTATTTTATCTAATGGTTACTATATCGATTTATTCAAGCACGCATCGGAGCATTATCTAAACGACCCTTTACCAAAGGATAGCAAATTGTCACCAACTGAACAGAGTAGAATACTCGGGGGCGAAGCAACCATGTGGGCTGAATTGGTGAATACTGAAAATATCGACTCAAGAATTTGGCCTAGAACTGCCGCTATTGCCGAAAGATTTTGGTCTCCGGGAGATATTAACGATGTTGATGACATGTACCGAAGATTAGATGTTGTGAACCTTAGGCTTGAAGATGCTGGTATTGAACATATCAAATGCAGGGATGTTATGATGAGGCGTCTTTGTAATGGCTATAACATCGAACCCTTAAAAGTTCTTCTTGACGCATCAGAATCCCTAAAAGGTTATAAACGACATGGAAGCAAACCTTATACAACTGAGTATCCACTATCAAGGCCTGTTGATGCTGCCTTGTCCGATGCTCCTGATGTTGTGCGTTTCAGGTTATTGTTCAATGATTATAAAAAGACAAAAAATAAAGAGTCTTATTCCCAAATGTTGGATTTGCTCGAAAAGTGGGTTAATAACCAAGCGTTATTTAATTCATTATCAGCCAACAATATTGCTTTAAATGAGGTTGTGCCGTTATCCGATAATCTAATGGAGTTGGCCTCCATTACCCGTAAACTGCTTATTCAACTCAATTCAGGTATTAAAGTTGATGAAATTGAAAGCGATATGCTTAAAGTTCAAATTAATAGATTAAAATCTCCCGTTGCAGAGATGGAACTTCCACTATCTGCCTTAACATTAGACATGATTAACCTGCTAAAGGATGGAAATAAAATGGAATAAAAGATTTGTATTTATAATAGCTTTATTACTTCTGACCTTAAGGACATCCATTGCTCAGGAGGGGGTTATGCTTTTAACTTCAGGATGGAAGTTTAGAAAAGCGAATACTATCGAAAAGTGGTTACCAGCAACAGTCCCCGGGAATATTTACTCCGATTTATTAGCCAATAAGCTAATTCCAGATCCTTATGTGGGCTGCAATAATTCGAAGTTAAAATGGGTAGATGAGTGCGATTGGGAATATCAAACACAATTCACTATCAACAGTGATATGTTTCTTAGGAGCGAAACCGAACTCGAATTTAAAGGTCTCGACACCTACGCTAAGGTTTATCTTAACGACTCCCTTATCCTTACCGCTGATAACATGTTTAGATCGTGGAAGGTAAACTGTAGTAACTATGTAAAAAACGGGGGAAATTTCTTAAAGATAATATTCAAATCGGCACAAAAACAGGTAGAAGAGCAAGCTACAAAACTTCCTTACAGGCTACCAGGAGGTGATTGGGCTTACATCCGCAAACCTGCATATAATTTTGGTTGGGACTGGGCACCAACACTTAAAACATGTGGAATATGGAAGAAAGTTTATCTCCGAACTAAACCAGATTTCTATATCGAAAACTTTTACTTTAAAATAGCGGAGCTTAATGAATCTAAGGCGGATATAGAAGCAATTTTTGAGGTTAATTCCCCAAAGAAACAGCAGATTTCCGTCGAAATTATCGATAATAATTCTCGCACAAGCATAATAGAACAGAAAGCAGATGTTCAGAAGGGTAAAACCCAAATCCAAACAAAATTCAAAATCAGTAATCCAAAACTTTGGTGGCCAAATGGAATGGGTTCTCAGTACCAATATTCGCTTAGTTGCCGGGTATTGAATCGTGATGGAAAACTAATAGTTATTGATAAATTGCTAGGATTAAGAAAATTAGAAATTGTTACTAAGCCCGATAGTATAGGTTCATCATTTTACATAAAAGTAAATAACAAGCCCTTGTTTTCTAAGGGAGCGAATATTGTTCCGCCAAATTCTCTAATATCTGCGGTAAGAGATAATGAGTGGATTGCTCTTGCTGAAAATGCTCAACGCTGTAACATGAATATGCTTAGGGTTTGGGGCGGCGGTATTTATCCCCCCGATGCCTTTTATGAAGCGTGCAGTAAAAAAGGAATTCTTGTGTGGCAGGATTTTATGTTTGCCTGCTCAATGTATCCTTGGGATAGTTTGTTTTTAAAGAATGTTAGGCTGGAGGCTACGGAACAGGTACAGCGATTACGGGGGTTTCCGTGTGTAGCCCTATGGTGCGGGAATAACGAAATCGACGAAGGATGGCACAATTGGGGATGGATTAAACAGGTTGATACCATCCAAAATGCCACCAAATCAATTTGGAGTGGATATAATAGTTTATTTAATGAACTGCTACCAACCATCGTAAAGAACTACGATCCCGAAAAATTCTATTGGCCCTCCTCTCCTCAATTTGGTTGGGGTCGAAAGGAAAGCATGAAAAGCGGAGATTCCCATTACTGGGGTGTTTGGTGGGGTTTAGAACCCTTTAGCGTATTTAAAACAAAGATCCCTCGATTTATGTCTGAATATGGATTTCAAGGTTTTCCAGATGCTCGTACAGTACTTTCATTTTCTAAGGATGGAAAGACTTTTCCAGATTCATTAGAGCTATTAAGCCATCAGAAGCATCCTGTCGGATATCAAACAATCTCAAAGTACATGCAATACACGGGGTTTTATCCTAAGACTTTAGAGGATACTATTTATTTTAGTCAGGTGGTTCAGTCCATCGGGTATCGCACAGCGATTGAATCTCACAGAGTTTCTATGCCTTACTGTATGGGTACACTCTACTGGCAGATGAACGATTGTTGGCCTGCTGTTTCATGGTCAGGAATTGATTTTTATGGAAGATGGAAAGCCGTACAATACACGATTAGAGATGTATATAGGCCGATTCTCATATCACTAAATATTAACAATGAGGAAATAGCCGCTAACACTGTTTCCGACAATCAAACGCCAACCGAAGGAGAGTTAAAAGTCCTTGTATATAATACTAATGGTGATATCCTAAAAAGATGGATAAATCCTGCAATTGTTAAACCAAATATATCCGCACAAATATTAAAGGTTGCTAATGAATTCAATATAGCTGATTCTAGCAATACTTTTGTCTATGCAGAATTTGAATCAAAAGATGGAGAACAATTCAACACCTATTCTTTTTATTGTAAGCAGGGAAATCTTAAGTTAATAGACCCAGAAATAAAAGTTAAAATGGATAGCGAAAATAATCTAATACTTGCCTGCAATCATCCTGCTTTTTACGTTCAGCTATCATCCACATTACCATCATTTAATGTTGATAATAACTATTTCAACATGCTTCCTGAAAAAGAATATCGAGTGAAAATGACAGGTGGAGATTTTAAAGATCTAGTAATAAAATCAATGTGGGATTATTCAAAGAAATAATTGATTTAAAACATGAATAGTAGCTGTTTACTAAGGTATTTAACTCTACAATATTTACTAATTCTGTCGAAAAGTATGAGTTTGGTCAGTATTGTAAAACATCTTTTAATTACAATTACTATTCAACCAAAAAATATACTTTTGTGAAATTAATAACAATTCAAAAGTAAACCAAAGAAATATCTTACAAACTATTACCATTCTAATATGAAAAACATACTTGTTGTAGGTGCTGGTGGGCAAATTGGTTCCGAATTAGTTCCTTACTTGCAAAATATTTATGGGAAGAATAATGTTGTTGCAACCGATATTAATTGTAGTGCATGTAGTAAACTAGCTGAAAATGGCCCATTCGTTGAACTTGATGCCTTAGATGCAAAAAAATATGCGGAAATAGTAAAAGAGTATAAAATTGATGCCATTTTTAACCTTGTTGCATTACTCTCTGCAACAGGTGAGAAAAACCCACAACTTGCTTGGAAAATCAATATGGGCGCATTATTAAACTCCCTTGAAATTGCTCGCGAAAACAAATGTGCTGTATTTACACCAAGTTCCATTGGTGCTTTTGGTAAATCCTCTCCTCTTGACAATACACCTCAGGATACAGTTATGCGTCCCTCTACAATATACGGTGTATGTAAGGTAACTGGCGAAATGCTTAGCGATTACTACTACACCCGTTTTGGCGTTGATACCCGTAGCGTACGATTCCCCGGTATCATCTCAAACGTTACCCTTCCCGGAGGTGGAACAACAGACTATGCAGTTGAAATTTACTATGCTGCAATAAAGGAAAAAAAATTTACTTGCCCATTACCAGCAGGTACTTTCCTAGATATGATGTACATGCCCGATGCGCTTGAAGCTTGTGTTAAACTTATGGAAGCAGATCCTTCAAAGTTAAAACATCGTAATAGTTTCAATATCACATCAATGAGTTTTGATCCCTCTAAAATTTTTGAGGCAATAAAAAAACGCATACCCGAATTTTCAATGAATTATAACGTTGAACCTGTTAAAAAAGCTATTGCCGATAGTTGGCCTAACTCTATGGACGACTCTTGTGCACGCAGTGAATGGGACTGGAACCCAAAATGGAATCTTGAGTCTATGACTGATGATATGCTAAAGGTCATTGGTGATAAATATAAAAAAGGACAGATCAAATAATATTTATCCACAATAGAAAAACCTAAGGAAAAACCTTAGGTTTTCTGCTTTAAGGTACAAATTTGTTCATAGAGTTAATCATTACTAATCTCATGTACCGATAGTTAATACAAATAAATATTAAATTATCATATAGATATCAAAATTAAAACAAACTTTATAATAGATTCAATAAGTTTTGTAGATTTGATCAAACGGTTTTCATTCAATATATGGCTAAGATATTTGAAATTAAAGCAACTCTAATTGGTTTAAAACCCGATATATACAGGGTGTTTAGGGTTGATAGTTCAATAAAACTCCAAATGCTTCACGAGGTTTTTCAAGCGTTGTTTGCTTGGGAAAACTTCCACCTACACTTCTACCAAGATTCACATGGGAGTGAAATTAAAAAAGAAGATCAGGTAGAACTTGGTCAATTTCTCTCAAAAGGAGTGAACCTAACTTATGTTTATGACTATGGTGATTCTTGGACACTTGACATTTCGCTTATTAATAGTTTCGAAGATACAACACAAGGGAAATATCCTAATTGTATTGGCGGTTCACGCAAAGCACCACCAGAAGATTCGGGAGGAGTAACTGGTTATGAAATGGCATTAGAACTGATGAGGGATAATGGAAAGATAGATTTTTCATTAATATCAGAATGGTATGGGAAAGATTATGATCCTGAATATTTTAATCTTGATGAAATAAACAAAGCTCTTTCGCAATTGCAGAGTTAACCCCTTTCTTATGAGTTTAGATGTTGACCGAAGAGGAGATCCCCTGCTTTACAGTGTATTACAAGATCTTAATATTCAATTTGAATACCATGAACACCCCCCTGTTGCTACCGTTGAGGAGGCATCAAAGTATTGGGCAGGAATTGATTCAACACATTGCAAAAACATTTTTCTCCGAAATCATAAAGGCGATAAGCATTATCTAGTTATCCTTGAATATAGAAATAATGTAAATATACGTGAACTAGAACAATTGCTGAAACAAGGAAAGTTATCCTTTGCCTCACCACAAAGAATGATGAAATATCTTGGCCTTGAGCCAGGTTCAGTTTCTCCTTTTGGGCTGATTCATGATACTTCTAAACATGTTCATCTATTTTTGGATGACAACCTTCAAAAAGCCGAAAGATTGAGTTTTCATCCAAATTTTAATACCGCATCAATTATTATCAAATACAACGATTTTATTCGCTACCTAGATTGGAAAGGGAATGGTTACGAGTTTATAAGATTATATGCGGGAAAATAAAAAACCTTCCCGTTTAAATAAGAAGGTTTTTGAGGATATATCAAGTTAATAGTTTACCCGCATTTAGAGTGTCCACAGTTTTTGCAAATTAAGCATCCCTCCTGATATACAAGAGAATTCGATCCGCAAGACATACACTTTTTGCCCTCTTTTGCCTTTGTTCCATCTGGTATATACTTACGCAGCGACCTTTCAACACCAGTTTTCCATGTGTTTATGGTTTCGCTATCAAGACGAAGTGATGATACAAGGTTAACAACATCTGGAATTGGCATTCCATTCCTTAGCACTCCAGAGATTAATTTTGCATAGTTCCAAAACTCCTTATTGAACATATGCGATAAACCCCCAAGCGTATTGGTGTAACCATACTTGTCTACATACTGAAAATCGTAACGACTTCCTTTTTCATCTTTTATCTTAATAATTTTACCTTTTGTAACAAGTTTAGGTATTGGCAATACATCATCTTCGGAAATACCTGTAAATATTTCGTACGGTAGGTTATTATACAAACCAACAAAAGCAATCCAACTCTCATGTTTGTTTTTAAATCTAATAATATCGCATTCAAGTACATCTGGGCGTTTTGATGGGAATAACGACTCCTCTCCTTCTTTAACTTTCCCCTTTTTGTTTGAAACAAGAACCCCGTCACGAGAGCCATCACGATAAACCGTGCAACCCTTACAACCGCTTTCCCAAGCTGTTTGATAAACTCTAGCAACCATCTCTTCTGTTGCATCCGAAGGAAGATTAACGGTAACGCTAATAGAATGATCTACCCATTTCTGAATCATTCCTTGCATCTTAATCTTGCTAACCCAATCAACATCATTAGATGTAGCTTTATAGTAAGGTGATTTTGCAACTAGTTCATCAATCTGCTCATCGTTAAAGGTTTTTACCTCCTCCGTGCTATAGCCATTTATATTGAGCCAAGTAAGAAATATATGGTGAAAAACGTTAAATTCCTCCCACTTATCACCAACCTCATCCGTGAAAGTAATATTGACATTCTGATCACCTGGGTTAACTTTTCTCCGACGTTTATACACCGGAAGAAATACTGGCTCAATACCCGAAGTGGTTTGAGTCATTAAACTGGTTGTTCCTGTTGGTGCAATGGTAAGTAAAGCAATATTTCTACGACCATACTTAACCATATCGTTATAAAGTGTTTCGTCCTCGTCCTTTAATCTATTAATAAAGGGATTTTGCTTTTCGCGTTGAGGATCAAAAATTGGGAAAGGGCCGCGTTCTTTAGCAAGAAAAACTGAAGAACGATAAGCCTCAATAGCCAATGTTTTTTGTACTTCAACTGCAAAATCAATTGCATTATCGGATCCATAGCGAAGATTTAGACCTGCAAGCATATCTCCCTCGGCAGTAATACCAATCCCAGTGCGACGACCTTCAATTGCCTTCTGACGAATCTTGCGCCATAAGTTTCGCTCTACCTGCTTGACTTCCTCCTCCTCTGGATCGGTATCAATCTTAGCTTGAATGGCATCTATCTTTTCCAATTCAAGGTCAATAATATCGTCCATAATTCGCTGTGCTGCTATAACATGCTTCTTAAATAAATCGAAGTTAAAGCGTGCTTCCGAAGTAAAAGGGTTATCAACGTAATTATAGAGGTTTAATGCAATTAGTCTACAACTGTCGTAAGGACAAAGTGGAATTTCACCACAAGGGTTTGTTGATACGGTTTTGTACCCTAAATCGGCATAACAATCAGGAACAGATTCTCTTATTATAGTATCCCAGAATAAAACTCCTGGTTCAGCCGATTTCCATGCATTATGAATGATTTTATTCCATAGGCTAAGGGCATCAATTTCCTGACGATATTTTGGTTTATGAGAACTAATTGGATATTGCTGTACATATGTAGTTTGAGAAAGAACCGATTTCATAAACTCATCGTCAATCTTTACCGAAACATTTGCGCCAGTAATCTTACCCTGCTCCATTTTAGCATCAATAAACCTTTCGGAATCGGGATGTTTAATTGAGATACTGAGCATTAAAGCGCCACGACGACCGTCCTGAGCAACCTCCCGTGTTGAGTTTGAATATCTCTCCATGAATGGAACCACTCCTGTTGATGTGAGTGCGCTGTTTAGTACCGGGCTTCCTTTAGGGCGAATATGTGACAGATCATGACCAACACCTCCTCGACGTTTCATAAGCTGAACTTGCTCTTCATCAACTTTCATTATGCCACCATAGGAATCTGCTTCATTTCTGGTGCCAATAACAAAGCAGTTTGAAAGAGACGCTACTTGGTAGTGGTTTCCTATACCTGTCATGGGTCCACCCTGTGGAACAATATATTTGAAATCCCTTAATAGTTCATAAATCTCCTCCTTACTCAAAGGGTTTGCATACTTCTTCTCAATTCTTGCAATTTCAGAAGCAAGCCGCTGGTGCATATCATCAGGCGTTAATTCGAAAATGTTTCCAAAAGAATCCTTGAGAGCATATTTGCTGACCCAAACCTTAGCGGCCATCTCATCACCCCTGAAATACTTGATGCTTGCCTCTACTGCTTCATCGTGCGAGTAAGTCTTAATCTTATCTTTAAGTTCACCCATTACAGTGGTTTTATTCTCCTTATTCATAATTATTTACAATCTACTGCGGTTGGTTTGGTTTTATTTTCTTATATGATAAATGAAAAGAGAAAAAGTATATGATTTTTATACCGAGAAAATATTTACGAATTTATTAAACCAACGCCGTTTTAACGCCATAAGTATAGGTTGAAAATATTAACATTAAATTATAGTTATGAACATAGTAATGAATTATATATCAAATTAATACAGAAACACACTAGTGTTCAATTAGTAACAAAAACAATGCTGTATTGATTCTGAAAATGAATTCTTTAACAATAAATTAATCTGTTATTAATATATCTACATATATATTACCTAGCTGTTCGACAATTAGATATAGACTTTACTTGTACTAATAAATGGTTAAACAAGATTAATAAACAGGTTGACAAGTGTGTAGAAAAAGTCAAGTCCATTTTATTATTTGTTATTAACATGAAAAATAAAAAACCTGACAGGTTTTAAAAACCTATCAGGTTAAAATCAATGACTATTTATAAAAAAATTAATGCTCTTGCTTACATCTTTGCCTTTGATACAAACTCAAATGTTGGAGGCGTACCAGAAGCAGTACATTTGAACTTGTAGTTATAGGTATCTGTTACGGAAGACGTAACGCCATCTGGAGTGTAAACTTTTACCCTAACATTGTAATATACATCAAGTCCACTTATTTGTGGAATTGCATTTGGGTAACGTAGTTGAAGAAATATTCCCATACCCTCTTGAAGCCTTGTCCACAGTAAAGCAACCTTATCTGCATTTGTTGTTAAAGCAGATAATTCAGGGTCTAATGAAGCTGGCTGTGTATAAGGATCCGTGAAGAACGGATTACGATAGCTGAGCCTGAAACTAACATTTGAATAGTTACTGGCAAAACCATAGTAATATTCTGCATTCGCATATTTTACATCATAGAATTTTGATATTGCAGGGGTATTCTTAACATAATTAACCATTAATAAATAATCGGAAGCAACCATATCTAACGTAACCGTTGGATCAAAAACCCAACCATCTACCGTGAATATAAATTGCTCTGCCTTATTGATCTTAAATGTGTTTGAAGTCCATACACCACTGGTCATTGTATACTGTGTAGCGCCAGAGTAGGTTATCGTGCTACTAGATTTGTACACAAGTGTTTTAACATCACCCTCAAGAGCGTAAGGGAATTTTTGTTTTAGGTACTGTGGCAAATATAATGGAACATTTGTTGAAGAAATATAACTCAAACCCATTGCTGTATAATCCGCTGGCTGTAGAGAAACAAAAATGCCATCTGCTACCAAAGGAGTTATCCATGTAGTTCCATTATATTTATACACAACGTACTGTTTTTCTGAACTTGGAACTGATAAAGCAGTTCTCATTTCGGAAACCTTTACGTTATCAATTTGATATGTTGTTGTAATCTTGGGACTGGTAGCTGTTCTGCTATCCCCACTATACTTAAAAGCAATGTAAATCTTTTTACCAATATATGATGATAAATCAGATGTACCCGCACTTGCAAGAACTCCATACCCGCTTGTTGGGATTTGTGGAAAGGCAAAGTCAGATGTTAAGTCTACCCATGTAGCATTCTTAATGTTATCCTTATTGCCGTCAAAATTCTCAGAGACCAAAACAGTTAAACAATCAGCATTCCAATAACCTACGTTAACATTAAAGGTAAATTGAGGTGCAATTGCATATGTCAAGTCAATTTGTTTGGTAAGTAAAAAACTATTATTCAATTCATTAGTTGCGTTTGATGTTACTTGAGCATACTTATTCGAACTAAATGTTCTGCAATACCAAATCCCTTTAGTCCCAGAAGTATCTTTTTGTTGCCAACCATTTTCTCCAATAGCAGTATATGGTGAAGATGTTGCACAAGTATGGGTTTCGAAGTCATCATAAAAATACTTGTAATCAACTACACCAGAAGCAGCTTCAGTAGAAGAGTAGTTATATTCTACAAACTTATATGTTCCGGAAGTGGCCGTTGGAAATTTTGAAGTTAATAATCCTGGGATTTTAGATGAAGGCGATTTAGCTGGTGTAAAAGCATTAACATATAAAATTGGATCTCCCCACACTGACTTATAATCAGCATCAGATATGATATTTATAGTAGTAAGATCCGTCATATATGTTGGCTTATCTTGACCAAATGTAGAAGTAATAATAGCCGATGATCCTACATCACCAAAAGGGTATTTAGTCTTTAGCAAAAATGGAACATATATAGTTCCTGGTACTGATGTTGAAAAGTACTTGTTTGTGGCAATGCTTTTTGCAAGAGCGGAATCAGCGGCATTAGTTGCTGCTGCCAGTGCTGCTTTGCTAATTGTTGAATAATCAGCATCAACAAGTTGGTAGGTATATTTTACCAAGTTGGTTGGCTTGGCTTTATCATCAAGCCCCGTGAATTGATCGTTGAAATCCTTACAACCTCCGAGTAGAACTGCGAAAGCAAATCCAGAGATCAACGGAAAAAATATCTTTTTCATAATTTTAACGTTTTTTAGAATTTAATTTTCAAGGTTGTAGAAAATGTTCTACCAAATCCATAGAATACCCTAGCGGTTTGCCATGTATGATCAGAACCGTCTGTTGCATCAGCAATATACTCTGCATCAAAAAGGTTATTGACATTACCGATTAAAGAAGCATCAAAAGTTCCAATTTTGAATCGATAACTGGTGCTGAGATCAAAGATCGTTGCATCAGGAATTCTCCATGGTTGAGAAAAGTTAAGATCGCCATAGCCTGTTGACGCAGGGCTAATACTGAAGTAAGAGTAGTTGCGTCCATAGTAGTTTGCATCTAAGCCAATACTGAAACCTTTTAGCATTTCATACCTCGCACCTATTGCGGCAGTTGTTTGAGCAGCATTTCCAACATGAATACCCTTTAGATTTACATTCATTTTAACATGTTGAGCAGAACCGAAGGCAACCTGATTTCCGCTTGCGTCAGAGGGTTGTCCGTTATCAGTATATAGGTAACCTGTTGCATTACTTAACCAATTCCAATCACCAATTGATACCATAGCTGTTATCTCCAAATTTCTAATTGGTTTGGAAATAAGGTCAAGTTCAATTCCTTTGTGAAGTGCATCAACACCTTCCATATTAATACTTAAAATTTTTGCAGGAATCAAAGGATCTGGTTGGAGAATAGAACTACGAACAATTGTTTTATTCATCCACTTTGTGCTATAGAGGTTTAAGTTTGCCGACAGATATTTTGACTTGAAACCGTAACCAACCTCATAAGAGAATGCTTTTTCATTAATTGCATTTGGGTTTACAGCATTACTTAATGTTGATTGAAGAAAAGCACCACCAGAGAAGAAAGGTGCACGAGAAATAACACCAATATTTGCAAAAACATTGTGATTATCATTCAGGTTGTAGTTTGCTCCGCCCTTTACACAGTAACCCCAAAAACTAACTGTTTTAGATTTTGCTTGAGCTTTCTCGTAATAGAAACGGTCGTAACGCCAATCGCTAGTCCTTGATAAAGATGTTGAAATAAATGTACTTAGATTCTTTATTTGATTATACTCTGCTTGGGCAAATAAACCTTCGCTCATCACAAAACCGTCATAATCGCGATAAACTACATCACCAACAGCTAATTTATTTGTTCTCCAACTTTGATCAGGGTACTGAGAGATTGGCCGTGAAGAAGAAGCGTCAATATAGAAGTTTCCACCATACAAATCGGTAATCACATTGGTATGTGTTCCTTTGTAATAACGTAAATCTATACCACCATAAAAATCAATTATATTAGCAATTTTTGTGCTGTAAGTGGAAAGCAATCCGTACCATTTATGCTGATTTACACTTTTTGACATTACCATTGCTGAACCATTTAAACTAGCCTTATTTAAAGCATATATGGCACCATAATCAAAAGTTCCATCTGCCGTTCTAAAGACTGTATTTGGAATGCCCGAACTTGATCCGTACCAGTTACTCCTATCTCCTGATGTATAACCTTGTCCACTAGTACCATAACCATCGCCGATTGAAGCGTATAATGCGGTTGAGAGGCTTGACTTTTGGTTAATAGTCCAAAAGTGATTTAAGGAAAATTGAGGTTTATTGTACTCATTACGTGAAGATACTTTACGCTGTCCGTTCATATCAAAACCGTAAGACGCATTGTACCTGTATTTTAATGGTTGTTTCTGCCATTCAGCGATCAACAATCCATCAGCACTATTACGTTGATTATGCCATTGTGGTGCGCCCAGACCAGTAAAGGAGATTTGATGATGATCATTTATCCTTTTTGAAATATTTACAAAATAGGAGTACGACTCAAACTCAGTTCCTTGAATGTAACCATTTCCAGATGTTTTTGTTCCTAATACGGTAATGGCCCAGTTCTTTTCTGTTAACCCGGTTGAAACAGCAAATCCAATTTTAGTATAACCATCACTTCCAATACCATACGATACATTACCACCCTTAGTAGCATCAGTGGAACGAGTAACGATATTTATGGAACCCCCTAACGAAGGAGCAGCAACTTTAGAAGCACCCAACCCACGTTGTACTTGCATTGAACGGGTAACATCATTCAAACCAGCCCAGTTTGACCAGTAGATACCACCCCATTCCATATCATTTACAGGAACTCCATTAATCATAACAGCAGTATTAGCTGCATCAAATCCACGTAAATTAATACGTGAGTCACCGAATCCTCCGCCCTGCTTGGTTGCATAAACACCAGGAGTCGCTTTTAGAATTTCAGGAAATTCTTGGGTGCCTAATTTCTCTTCAATTTGAATGGGATCAATTTTTGAGAGAGCAACTGGGGTTTTACGAGAGACAGCCACTGAGGCAAATACTGTAACTTCATCCAAACCAATTTGGTCTGTTTCAAGCATTATATTCCCTAGGTCTGTTGTTACACCATCTTTTGCATCCACTTCAAATTCCTTTGCCGTAAAACCAACAAATTGAATAATAATCGTCTTTTTCCCGGCAACAAGAGCAAGACTAAATCCACCATTAACATCAGTGATGATGCCCGAGGTAGTCCCTTTAACAAAAACGGATGCTCCTATTAATTTTTCATTATTACTAGCATCAAAAACCACCCCTTTCACAATAGCCTGCGAAAAAGATAGACTGGTAAACCCAGATAAGATTAGGATTAGCAGAAGTTTTCTTAGAGTTCGAATCATAGTAAGAATTGGTTTAGGTTGTTTGAAGATATTATTTAGAAAAAATATTAGTTTCATTGAGGATTAAAAGCAGGTATGTGATTTGAGTAGCTTGTTTTCATTAATCCAAGTTGTAATTTATGGCTTTATTAAAAAAGTAAATATAATTATCCATAACTTACATTTTATTATTTGTGGGGAAATTAAACCTAAAAGGCATGAAATTAGAATAAAAAACTGTTTTTCTATGATTTAGCCATAAAATGCAATGAGTGAAGTTGTAGATTAGCTTTATTATAAAAGTTAGCACTGTACAAATCATTCTATGTCTAATAACGATTCGCTTTCATAAATATCATTATTGTTCAGAACCTTGAATGAGCCGAAGGTTTACCTATGCCACCTTTCTTGCTCGATAACAAGAAAGGTGGTCATAAGCATGGGGCGTACATCTACATTTTTTAAACTCCTTTTGGACTAGTATATAATTCAATTTAATACAACCACTATCTATGAATTAAACACATAGAGTTCTGCGTGGATCTGAGTTATAAACATGTCATACTAGTTATTAACAAGTTAAAACAAAAAATAGCTTTCTATTCCAGCCATATTCGCCTTTTTAGACAGCCTCCCTCCATAAACCAATACAGGTGTTCCCTCTGCAGGAAATCTTGCCCAGAATATCAGGCAATAAATCCTGTGATGGAAAATCCTAACCAGAAATATTATGCGGAGATATTGCATGAAAAACTGAAGAGCAACAAAATATTTGTGGTAGTAATTTACAATTAAAATTTATATCTGCAGAGCAGCATAACATTAATAAACATTCTAAAACAAATACATTCAACATTTAATCGAACAAGACCGCATCTGAATACTTAATGCTAAATTTTGGCAAATATTTTTTTATCATTTTAATATAAACTTAAAAGTATTCAAATAATAATTATACCTTTATAGTACAAATAAGATTTATAAAAACATTAATTTTATAAAAAAGGTAAATAAAATATTTTCCAAAACTAATGAAACATTATTTACCCTAATAAACATTATTTTCATTTTACAATAATTTTAACTCAATTAATTACAAACAAAACAAAATTCTAGGATCTATGAAAAAATTACTTACACTACTAACTTTGTGCGCATCGTTAAATGCTTTAAGTCAAACGAATACATTTCCAACAACTGGAAATGTAGGGATTGGAACTACAACCCCATCAGCACGTCTTCATCTTTATATAACTACTGGTACAATAAACCAAATATTAGAAACTGGCAGTTCTAGTGCAAATACAAATTTTATTAGTTTTAAGTATGCCGGTATCCAAAAGGGTTTGATTGGTTTTGGAACAACAAATACGCACTTAGATTTGTGGAATGTATTTAATACAAACATTAGATTTGCTACAAATAATGTTGAAAGATTGACAATATTAGGCAACGGTAATGTAGGTATAGGTACTACAAATCCTGGAAGTTATAAATTAGCAGTTGAAGGAACAATAGGTGCCAGAGAAGTAAAAGTAACAACACTTGCTTGGGCCGATTTTGTTTTTCAAAAAAATTACAAACCAATGCCATTAAATGAATTGCAAAAATATATAATTGAAAATAATCATTTACCCGAAATACCTACAGAAGAAGAAGTAATAATTAATGGAATTGGATTGGGCGAGATGAATGTAAAACTACTTCAAAAAATCGAAGAACTTACTTTATATATAATAGAACTTAACAATAAAGTTAACAATTTAGAAGAACAGTTGAATAGCAAATAAGAAAATTGTTTCCACATAATTTAATTAACACTTCACCTTATAATGAAAAAAAGTTACACACTCCTAATATTTATTTTCTGTTTTTTACTACAAGGATATGGACAATGTATTAAAGAACAGATATCTACCGATCCAACAAATCCGGTAAATAATGAGATCCCAGCTATGAAAAATTATTTCGATTGGATGCAACCATCTTTTCAACTAAATTCAAGCGAAATTAATATTAATCCTATTGCATCTCCGTTCTATCAGGTTGATAACGACATTATTAATCATTTTGTAGATTCTAAAGACTATCTTCCAATAGATGGATGGGAATTAATAAAGAAAGATTTTGGGTATAATGGTACTGGAATTGTTACCTCTCCCTACCTTATCTTATATAATCGATTTAGTGGTATATTAAGATGTTTTGTTGCCATGAAACAAGTTGCAGGATATAATGCAGCTAAATTTACATTAAGTTTTACATCAGCTTCACCTGATAGAACACATTCACTTTCGTCAATAGGAACACCTCTTGATAAACAGATTGGAATTCCAGAAATTTCTGTGCCTACTGCTTTCACAAATGATCCGGGAAAATGGTTTTATGCTGATTTTGCAATGAATTACGATCCTTGTATTTGTAACGCTAACTCTAAACTGTTAATCTCCGTTGATTTGATAAGAAATTCCTCTATCGATATGAAAGGATTTTATGAGGGAACACTTGTTAGTATTGATAATGGGAATATCAATAAAATAAATACAGGAAGTAGTTTATCATTAAAAAATATTGGAAGTTCTTTTGAAAAAGGTCAAAAAGTGTATAATTCAATTGAAAAATTGAAAAATGAGCAACTTAAAAACGTATTGTCTAAATCGCAGTATTGGAATAATTGGGTGAATTCTCAAGCAGTTCATTTAGATGATCTTTCTCTTGCTGATTTGGACTATTTTGTTCAAACTAATACATTAGAGTCATTCGTAACGACTGAGTATAATTTTTTTAAAGATAAACTCAATTTGTTTCAAAAAGAACTCATTTCAGATAATTTTCTTAAAACTGGTCTCAGAGCAGCACCTTATATAGGAGCAGCATTTTCTTTTATTGATGCATTTATTTCTGGGGGAAGACAAGCGACAAGTCCACAACCAGTTAAATTAATGCCAATGTCAATTAATATGAATGCAACATATTCTGGTACAATTACAACTGATTTGCCCTATAGAGATATAATATTCTATAACCCAGGAACGTCAGCATCAACAATGAGTAATTATAACGAATATCCCTACTACAATAATGGTTTAGGTGTAATGAATTTAGTTGAAACGCCAAAAGTTGATGTACAAGAAGATATTAATTATTGGTATGAACCTGACACTTGGGCAAATATTTATGATATTCAGTGGAAATTTCGCATGAATGCTAATCAGATTAAATATATTATAAACCCAAATGCTGGAGTAAAAGATAGTGCAGAAATTTTTGCTCAACTTATATTTCAATTTACAACTGACCAAGGTTATGGGGCCACCCTTGATTTCGGAAATTCTCCAATTATCGACTTTCAAAATCCAGAATTTAATAAATATTTCTATTACTCAAAGCCAATGCCCTTATCATTTTATAATGATTTAACGATTAACGCTCAGGCCTCATATACAACTCAATACACTGAACTTGTATCAGTTTCATTAAAACTTTTTTTCAATTTTAAGAGATCAGATAACCTCTCGAATGCTCAAAACATATTTTACGTTTCAACGTTCCCAACTATAATAAATAAAGTTAGTTCAGTTGCCCAAGGTTCTCTATCTTCAATACCAAATTATAAAACCTTTTATGAACAAGGTAATAAAACCATAGTATCTAATGAAAAGGCATGGGAAACAATTGAAGTTAGAAATACAACACTATCCTCCGCTTCAAATTTTTACTTATCAGCAAGCAATATTATCCTTAAAAACGGAGCAGTAATTAAACCTGGAATTACAATTAAAGCAGGAGACCCGATTGGAGTAATACCTGTTAATATTAGCCCTATTCCAGTATCAAATATTGATTGTTTAAGCAGGTATCCTTTAAGATCTTCTAAGAAGAATAATACTGATAATGATAACATAAAAGTTTTCCCAAATCCTTTTAATGAGCAACTTAGAATTGAGGATTTAAATAACTCAATAGCTACTATTAACTTATTTGACTTACAAGGTCGTTTGATATATTCTACCAAAGAGGTCAGTTCTTCAAATACTATTAACACAAGCGAATACCCACTAGGTGTTTACATATTGAAACTTTATACTAAGAATGGTCCAATTATTAAAAAGATTATTAAATCAAATTAGAATAGTCCCTATTTAGTTGGTATTTTCTTTTAGGTACATAAGATTGAACAAAGGAGGTTGTATCAAAAAAAGTTAAGCCTCCAAGATTTGAATATTTGGATAGCATGAATAAAAAGAGGGGGTCTCAGACTTTTGAGACCCCCTCTTCGTTTAAATTATGAAAAATAGAAATGTTAGATAAAAAAACTATATCTAATGGCTTTTTTTAATAATCCATATTCATTAAAATATAAATCTAAGTCCAAACAAAGCACCCCATGTATTGCTGGTACTAATTGTTTTAGTTAAAGATGTACCCGCCTTAAATGCATCAACAGTGTTTGCATTCAACCTAAAAGTAGGAGCAGTAGTTACTGTTGGACGACCAACCATAGTTAAAGGACGAATATTCTCATAATTTGCTAGTGGAACATAAGAAATTGTCCCCCAATTATCGTTAATCATGTTTCCAACATTAAGTAAGTCAATACTTAACTGCAAGGTGTATTTTCTGTTAGACCCAAAGTTTGTGAAAATATCTTGAAGGATTTTAATGTCAAAACGGTGAACCCAAGGTTGAACATGTCCAAAACGTTCAGCATATTCTCCTTTGTGCTTACTCAAGTAGTCATTGTCATTAACATATTCAAAGAATGCCGCTGATTGCTCTGCTGCAGTCATAAGAACACCGCCAGTAGGAGTATAGTCAACAAAGGTTATCTCAGATGCATCTTTTGGAATATACATAAGGTCAGAGCTGAAACCATCATTATTTAGGTCGTTTGAATAGGTATATGACCAACGACCAGTTTGATATCCCTTGTAGGAAATTGAAATTGTTGTAGCAAACATCTTGGCGTACTCAATTCTATAAGTAGCATAACCAACTAATGAATGTGGTGTAGAGAAGTTAGAATAGCTTAACCCAGGATTGTTAAGACTTCCAATACCTGTATTGGATGAGTATGCTGAGGAAGCTGATGAGCCGGGGTTTGAGGAAATATCCTTAGCTGCTGAGTAGGTATATGCGAACATACCTGATAATCCATGACTAAAGTTCTTGGTTAGCTGGGCTGTTACAGAATACTGATAACCTTTACTTGTATTTGAAAGTATAGTTGCATTAGCAATACCTGTTTGATATCTTCTAATCCCATTCTGAACAGCAGACGCTGCATTGTAAGTCCAGAAAGGTCTTGAGTCAGCACCTACCATTGTGTTATCTGCGGGCTTCTCATTAATATTTAGCTGTTGAACGGCATTAATATCCTTACCATATAGTAACTCCCCAGTAAACACCATATTATATGGGAGTTCAACATCAACCGCTAAATTCGAACGCCATACCTGAGGCATTTTAAAATCTTTTGAAACCTCTGCAAGGCTTGAACCGTTTGGAAGAGCTCCTGGAGTTTGAGGGAAAAGAGTTGGATTATCAGCAATAAACTGTTTATAGTCAGGATGGAAAGCCAATCCTGTAAGGTTAGCATTACCAGCAGCCCAACCAATTTCAGGAGATTGAATTACCCCGGAGTTTGTAGGTTGGTTTGTGAACCATACAAATGGTAGCAGACCAGTAAAAATACCTGTTCCTCCACGTACTTGCAATGAACGATCCCCTTTCACATCCCAGTTAAATCCCAAACGGGGTGAGAAGAGCAGTTTACTCTTTGGCCACGAACTTACGTCTATTTTTTTACCATTGAAATCTAACGCTGCAATTGCGGGGTTATCGGTTAGTTTATCGAAAAAGAATGGTTTTTCGATACGCATACCAAAAGTTAATTTTATGTTAGAATTCACCTTCCATTCATCTTGTCCATAAACAGCACCCAGACCAAAAGTTAACTCTGAACCTGGAGCATCGTTACCATTATAACCATAGGTAACACCAAAACCGATTGGGGTTGCACCATTAATAAAGTCATCAACCGAAGCATAACGGTAGTATGATGTTCCTTCACGAATATATGCGTTACGGAAGAATAAACGATCAAATGAAGCACCTGCGGTAATAGTATGCTTGTTAAAGTTGAAAGTTGTGTTATTGGTGAAACTAAGGTTTTTGTTTGTTACATCATTATTAAAACTAAACAGTTCATAACCAAACGACATATACTGATCGCCACCTTGCCAAATATCAACAAATGGAAAAAGTTTAGATGGGCTAGTACGTGTATCTTGAATAAATGTATAACTAGCAAGGAATTTGTTCGAAATTCTGGTGTTGAATGCACTATTTAATTCAGTAGTGAATGAACGAACTGTATTCTTAAACCCGTAAAAAGAATTTGAGAAGGCTATTGATTGTGTTCCAATACGCGATGAACCACGAAGTGCAAGTGGTCCGCTATTTGCGTTGGTTTGTTGGTCTGAAGTACCAACTACATCGTTATAACGAACAATCAATTTATGTTTTGAACTAATATTCCAGTCGATACGAGCAAGTAATTTAGTATTCTTATTTTTAAAAGGATCAAAACCTTGGTATTTACCCGGATCGTAACCATAAGTATTGATAAGGTGATCTTTTACTCTAATCAAATCGACCTCTGTTGTTCTAGCAATCAATTGATTTGCAACAGCAACACCATCGGTACTTGGTTTCCAGTCAACGCCAGGGATATTAACCTTTTCGATTTCACCATTTACAAAAAAGAATACTTTATTCTTGATTATAGGACCACCTAAACTTAGCCCATAATTATTGCTGCTCCTTGAATTTGCCCCAACAACATCCTTACCATTAACAGTACTTCCCGTAAAAGATTCAGGCCGTAAATAAGTATACAAAGATCCTTTGTAGTTGTTGTCACCACTTCTTGTAACAGCATTTATACTCGCACCAGTAAATTGTGATAATCTTACATCAAAAGGTGCAATATTAACAGTTACCTGTTCAATAGCATCCAATGAAATCGGTTGTGCCTCACCACCAGGAAGAGGATTGCTGCTAAGACCAAAATTGTTATTGAAAGCAGCTCCATCGACTGTAATTGAATTGAATCGACCATCACGTCCAGCAAATGAGTTGCCTTGGGATTGGGGCGTCAATTTCGAAAGATCCGTGATACTACGGTTAATTGTCGGAATACTAGTAACCTCTCTGCGGCTGATGTTGGTCAGAGCACCAGTGCGTTGAGAGTTGATTATAGGGTTTCTGACCGCAGAAACAACAACCTCCTTTATCTCGGTGGTTGCTTCTTTTAACTCACCATTTAAAACATAAGTCTCGCCAAGGTTAAGGTCAATATCTTTATAGACAGCAGGAGCATAACCTACAAACGAAATTGTAACTGTATATGGTCCCCCGACCCTTAACCCTGTAAGCATATAGTTACCACCTCCAAGGGTAGTTGTACCATATGAAGTACCAGATGGTTCATGAACTACAACAACGGTTGCACCAGGTAGTGGAGAACCATTGCCATCAAGAACCCGTCCGTTTAGCGACGAGGTGGTTACACCCTGCGCATTAACCATAACTGATATTAATATCAGCCCGGTTAGCAAGTAAATAAAACGAATTGGTTTAGACATAAATTTGGTTTTAGGGTTTATTAAAATTGTATTACGGTGTTTCATCCTATTTTTATGCAAAAGATTATCAATATTTAAGGTGCAAAATTAGCTGTAAACTACATTATCAATGTTAATTAGACGTTAATTATATCAATAGTAAATAAAAACATATTAAAATCATTAAATAAAGTTATACAATAGATTTTTTTGCTAAAATACATCAAATGAATGTTTAAATATCATGTAAAATAATTTTCTCCAGAATTATTTTTGTTGCACCCGCTTTTCTCATAAAGTAATCATTTGACGAATTCTTAACTTTTTGAAACATCTCTGCCGAAATAAAAAAATGATTTAATGAATCAGAAAAACTATTCAGATTATCAATTGAACGAGCGGATCCAATTTCAATTAGCTCAACCGCCTCCTGAAACCTTTGGTAATTCGGACCAAAAATAACTGGCACTCCAAACACCGCTGCTTCAAGAGTATTATGAATCCCAACACCAAAACCACCTCCAATATATGCAATCGTTCCATATCTGTATACCGAAGAGAGTATTCCGATAGTATCTATTATTAACACCTGAGTATCCCCCAAGTCTGTCTCGTTAGGGTTTGTATAAAGCATCGATTTAATGCCAATCTTTGCTCTGAATTTTTCGATATCCTGTGGGTTAATCTCGTGTGGGGCTAAAATCAACTTAAGGTTATGGGGGTTTTTCTTTAAGTACTCTAGTATCACCTCCTCATCCTTTTGCCATGTGCTTCCAGCAACCAGTACTTTAGAATTTAACGCAAACTTCTCAAGTAAAGAAATTGTTTTAGCGGCTTGGGCATTTGCCATTACCCTATCAAATCGGGTATCACCTGCTACAGTTACATTACTAATACCAATACTGGCAAGTAATTCCTGGGATTTTTTATTCTGTACAAATAGATGTTCAAAGTTGGAAAGAAAACTACGATACCACTTCCCGTAGGATTTAAAAAAAACTTGTTCTTCTCTGAAAATAGCAGATATAATATAGGTTGGAATATTCCGCTTCTTAAGTTGATTAAGGTAGTGATACCAAAATTCGTACTTGACAAAAATGGTTGCTATTGGATTTACTATTTCAATAAATTTAATGGCATTTCTCCTTTTATCTAGCGGCAAATAGAATATATAATCGGCTTTAGGGTAGTTTTTTCTGATCTCATAACCAGAAGGTGAGAAAAAAGTAAGAAGTATTTTAATGTCAGAATATTTTTCACGGAAAGCCTCAATCACAGGTCGACCCTGTTCAAACTCCCCAAGCGATGCGCAATGAAACCACACAATCCGATCATCTTTTTTTATCGTTTCTCTGAGACGGCTCTCCCATCTATTCCTCCCTTTTTTCCAGAGTTTTGCTTTTCTATTAAAGGGAGAAACAACTGTAACAATAAGTTGATAGATTAATATTCCTAGGTTGTAAACAAATACCATTTGATAAATATTAGGGTGTAAATTTAATTCCTGTACTTTACATTAACAATAAAACTTTTTAACAAACCGTTAGTATTTATAAAACATTGATAATTAAACAGGTGTAAATTATCTCTCAAACTCATTTATGACTATGATGTTAGGATTTATTTCCTATAAAAAATGGGTGTATTTTCGTATGTTCGTTAATAAAAATTTATATCGCTTGATCCGTATAGCCCAATTAACATTTTTGATTTTAATAAACATCAGTTTATTTGCTCAATCATATACGAATAAGCGAATTATAAAAACTGTTGCCATTTCCGATACGATAAAACTCGATACGCTCAGCATTATTCCCAGTTCATTTTTTATGATCGATAATAATGGTAGAACTATAGATTCTACTTATTATAAACTGATGTATTCCGAATCAATTCTTATTCCATCAACCAAACTTAAAGAACAGTCAAATACATATAGCGCTGTTTATCGCGTATTTCCTTTATCTTTTTCGAAAGAATATTTCAATAAAGATAGGAGTAAGTTTTTCTCCCCTGATAGTTTAATTGGAAAACAAATAATTAAATACACCGTAAATAATACGTATCAAAAGCCATTCGGAGACAATATCGAATCATCAGGTAGCATTTCAAGGGGAATAAGTTTTGGAAATAATCAGGATCCAGTTGTGAATTCTGGGCTTAATTTACAGATTAGCGGTAAATTAGATAATAATATTAGTATTGAAGGAGCTATTTCGGATAAAACCATTCCTTTTCAACCACAAGGGAACACACAACGGTTGAAAGAGTTTGATCGTATTTATCTTAGGGCGTATACTTCAAATTTTGAAATTCAGGCTGGGGATATCGAGGTTAAATCGCAGAACAATGGGTTTCTAAGATATAAAAGAAAGGTTCAAGGACTTTCTTTATCGACTAACCAAGATTATATTTCAGTAGGTGATACTTCTAGTATAAAAGCCTCTATGGCTGTTGCTAAAGGGATATTTTCTAGAAATTCATTTACTGGTATCGAGGGTAACCAAGGACCATACAAATTAAAGGGATCCGAGGGGGAGACCTATATTATTGTAATTGCAGGGAGTGAGCGGGTTTATATTGATGGGAAAGCATTGACAAGAGGGGCAACAAATCAGTATACAATTGATTACAACACAGCTGAGGTTTCGTTTACACCAATGATGCGAATTACTGGGAATAGCAGAATTAGCGTTGAGTTTGAATACACAAATAGAAGTTATGCCCGGTTTGTACTTGCATCTGAAGTTGAGCAAAAAATTAAAAGAACTAATATTAGAGTTAGTGTTTTTTCGGAAAAGGATAGTAAAAACCAGCCTGTCGATCAGGATATATCCAAAGAGCAAATCGGTTTACTCCAAAATATCGGCGATAATATCAGCCAGGCATACATTCCACAAATTGACTCGGTTGACTTTAACCCCGATAAAATACTATATGAAAAACGAGACACGGTAGTAAATAACACAACCTATATAATATATAAGCACTCAATAACGCCTCTATCATCTCATTTTCAGTTGAATTTCACGTACATGGGAGAAGGTAAAGGGAGTTATGTTCCATTGTATAGCAATGCTAATGGTAGGGTATACACATGGGTTGCGCCTGTAAATGGTAAATCGATGGGTAACTATGAACCTGTTAAAACTTTGGTTCCCCCAAAGCAGAAGCAGATGGTAACTGTTTTTGTTGAAAGAAGAATATCTAGCGATGAGTTTATTAGTTCTGAGGTTGCCTTGAGTCGAAATGATATTAATACATTTTCATCGAAAGACAAGGGGAATGACATTGGGCAAGCACTTAGGATTGAGTTTAAGAAAAATATATTTAAAAGAGATACTATTCGAAGCACATGGATATCTGGTAATGGGGCAATAACATCGTATAACTTTTCAAACATTGATAGATACCGAGATGTTGAGTTTGAGCGTGATTGGAATATTAATCGACCTACAACGGGTGGTGATGAGAAAGAGTTTTCAATGGGAATTGGGTTTAAGAGCAAAAAGTGGTTTTTATCCGGCATATCGCAAGGACTTGCCCTTACAGATGATTATTGTGGGTTAAGGAATACTATTAAAGGGCAGTATAGAACAATGAAATTGAGAAATGAGTTTGAGGTTAGTAATCTTTCATCTAAGGACTCACTTAAAACATCTGATTTTAATAGATTAAGAATCGTATCTGATATCAATATTAAAAAAATAGTTTTTGGTTTAAATTTTGAGGGAGAGGATAATAGCCAAAAGGACAAGAATACTAACAAACTACTACAAACAAGTTTCAGATGGTTTCAGTCAGAATTCAATATAGGGTTACCCGATTCATTACCGAGAATGGTTAGTTTAAATTATAAATTTAGGAAGGATTGGAAAACTCCTGAAACACAGTTAAAAACTTATTCTTTTTCACAAGATATAGGTCTAAAGGTGCGATTAGCTAAAAGGCAAAACAGCAGGCTAAATTTTTATGCGGGTTATCGGCTATTCAACCCAATTGATACAACATATGCAAAATCGTTGAAAAAGGAAAACACCCTTTTAAGTAGAGTCGACTATTCGTTTATAATTGTCAAGGGTTTAATGTCTACAAATGTTGGATACGAATTAGGGAATGGCCTTGAACCAAAATATCAATACTACTATGTAGAAGTCCCTGCGGGGCAAGGTGTTTTTACTTGGATTGATTATAATGGCAATGGAATTAAGGAACTTGATGAGTTTGAGATTGCTGCTTTTAAAGATGAGGCAAAGTATATACGTATTAACCTACCATCAAATCAGTATGTCTCAGTAAATAACAACGCTTTTAGTGTTCAAAGCGATTTTCGTCCAGAGAATGCGATTAAAGACACCATTGGTTTAGGCCTATTTATTAGAAAGTTATCAAATCAGTTTGCATTTAGTGCAAGACAAAAGAATAACTATCCTCAATTATCATCAACTATGAACCCTTTCAGAAACAATGTTTACGATTCAAATATTGTGAGTATAAATCAGAATTACAGGAACTCTATAGCATACAACCGGTTTAGTCGGACATTTGGTGTGGAATGGGTAAATAGTAGATCTGAAGCAAAACAGATTCTTGCAAATGGGTATGAAATTTCCAAACTAAGAAATAATCAGTTTGTAGCGTGGATAGGTATTTCACAGGGGTTTAGCATTAGAATAAACTATAATTCAGAAAGTAGAATTCAACTTTCAGAGTTTTTTAACCAACGCAACTTTAATTTAAAGAAAGATATTCCGGCAATTAAAATCAGGTATATCGGGATGTTGGGATTAAATGTTGAGGTTGGCTATGAGTATGAGTATGCAAGAAATAAAATCGGGTCGGAGATGAAGAGAGGGCATACAATATTGTCGGAAATAGGTTATAGCATAAGAAACAAATCCTGGATTAACATATCATCAAATATTTCAAAAATAAGCTATGCGGGTGATTTAGGAACTCCAATAGAATATGAACTTCTCAAAGGGTTTAAACCTGGAAATAACGCAACATGGGAGTTAAAGCTACGAAGAAAGATATCCAATTACTTCGAAATGGATATTAGCTACAACGGTCGATATATTTCAACAGGCACCACGGTTCATACAGGCAGTATGCAAATTAGAGCCGTGTTCTAAATTAGACCAATAGACAACTGAAAAAGGACTCCCGTTTTGATATGAGTTTACTTAAAAAATAATCGAGTCCTATAAAAAACAATCCTCCAGAAGCAATCATCAGAGCATATTTACTTAATGCTAAAAATGATATAATACTTGAAATATTGGGGAGGAAGTCCAATTTAATTTGATAGGTTATACTAGCAAGATTAAGCGCATAAAGCATCAACCAAACCAGCAGTACGCAAGGAACTATCGCTAAGATCCAGAATAATGGCGAATTGCTTAAAGGGTTTGGTTCAACCTCAATCTGCTTTATAACTTTTTGTGTAAAATTTTGAGGCGGTTCAATCTGTATTAATTTAAGGTTATCGGTAAGCCAATCATCATGCAGTTCATCACCTATTTTATCGAAATTATTGAGATCCTGATTCATAGTTATTTGGTATTAAAGTAACATTGCAACCTCTTCTTTAAGCAAAACCTCAAGTTGAGTGTAAAGTTTTTTTCTTCCTCTATAGAGTTTAACCTTAATATTTGATTCGGTTAAATTCGTTATTGTAGCAATTTCGTTTATGTTGTTACTATCAACATAATAAAGAGTTAGTAGTGCAGATTCTTCGGGTTCAAGCATTTCCATCGCCTTGCCAAGGTACTTGCTTCGATCATTTGCCGATAAACTTTCTAGAGCACTCGTTGTTTCGCTTGGAATATCAAATCTAGTTTCAACCTCAACCTGCAAAGGCTTGTACACTCTCGCCTTCGAAATGGCATTGTTGTAACAGATACGGTATAGCCAAGTAGAAAACTTACAATCGAACCGAAATGAATCAAGCGCATTGAAGGCTTTTATAAATGTGTCCTGAGCAGCCTCCTCCGCATCAAGTTGGTTTTTAAGAATACGATATGATAGTGTAAAAACCATCCCCTTATACCTATCAACAAGTGATGTTGTGGCACGAGAATGGTTTTTAACCGCCAAACTAATGAGCTCTTCGTCGGAGAGTTTACTAAACTCCGTCTGGATCATTCTTCTTTACAATAAAGAAATAAACTAACAATCCTAAACCGCCAAATAGAAAAACCATTGCGAATTGAGCACCCTCTTCAAGATCTGTGCTCTTCTCAATCAATGAAGCAAAAAACAGTCCTAATGCAAGACCGATTAAAAGCAAACTCCATTTTAATGCGGCAAGTTTATTTGTTGTTGGTTTTGGGTAAAAAACTTTTGGATCAACCCCCTTCTCCAACATTGCAAGTCGTTGTTTGTTGCGAGTAAATAGGTAGTAAAAAACTAATCCAAACGTTGTACCAAATGTGAATACTATCGCAATTATTGGTATCCATACTTCTTTTGCATCCATGATAATATTTTTTTAAGTTCACAGGATATGACGCAGACAATTCGAAGGTGGTTACAAACTTTTTAAAAAAGCGGTCAATATTCCATTTAATGTTTGAATCTATTTGAAAAAGGAATGATGAATTATTGGATTCTAATTTCTCTCTTCCAATATCCCATCACTCCTACTAAATCTAATGCTGTAATGTTTAAACTTACGAGTTTAGGGGTTCGATTTAACCACTTCTCCTGCAAAAGCATCTATAGTTTTAGAATCAGTAGCGCCATAAAAATCATAATAATACTCAATAAGATACTTTTTAATTGACTCATCATTCATTTTCTGACGTTTAAGTATGGGTAAAATGGTCTTGAATTCATTACGAAGCGTCTCCTTATCTACAAAAACAAGTGTGAGTTTGGTAATCTCCTCGCTTGAACGAGAGGATTTCTCATATAGGTAGACAGTAAGATCAGTCACCTCATTACCATTAATCGGACCTGCTTTAGTTGAGAGAATTTTATCTTTCTCTATCTTAATAGTTTGCTGCTCATAACCAAGCATTTTAGATACAGGGCTGTTATTAACCTTGTAGTGAAATACAATAAATTTATTATCGCTTAGTGGATATTTTGCCGAGTTAAGAGCAATGTCAACATTATCGCCAATAACAGAGAACTTATCTGTTCCGAAATAATTTTTAAGGTCGGTTACTTCCTTTTCATTAGGATTAAAACGAACAGACATTAGGCTTCGCCTTTTAGTAACAAGAGCAATATCCCTAACCATTGCGGTCAATACTCGATTTTGCTTTGCGGCATTTGTCTGTGGAGTGGGTAACTTAAGCATGAATCGAGCCATCTTCTGGTTGATGGTGATAACATACGCCTCAAAGTTTTCGAATTTAACCTGATCGCTAGGGTTAAGCACATCCCCGGGCTTAACTAGTTTTCCTGTCTTAACAAAGGATACATTTCCGTTCACCTTTGTAACATTGTATGTATCCTGAGCTTGAACTCCAAGAACAAGCATCAGAAGCAGGGCAACAATTGAAGTAGTTGATTTCATGGTATGTGGAATTAGCATTTGTCGAATAATGATTTTATGATAATTGAATAATATATAACAAGTAGCATACCAAAAATAGCTAAAAAATGATTAACCTAGCAAAACCTCATTTCTTTTTGCCTTTGGCAATGATGCTAATACCAAATCGTAGGATAAATCTATTAGTTCTTTAATCAAGTTTTCGGGCAAAGATCTATCCATGTAAACGGTATTCCAATGGAGTTTACTCATATGGTATCCAGGTATTATTGCTGAGTATTGCTCCCTTAGCTCAACGGCTTTTTCAGGATTACATTTAAGATTAACGCTTGGCTCACCATCAAGATTGGTTAGGGCAAACATTTTACCCCCAACTTTAAAAACCAGAGTTACCTCATCGAAAGGAAATCCCTCGGTTACCCCTTTTTTTGAGATACAGTATTCCCTTAATTCCTCAATATTCATTTGGGTTTATGTTGATATTTCAACTGATATCTTTTTGTTGGCAAATTAATAATTTTATTGAAGAACTTCATTTTTGTAAGACTTTTGTACTAATAAATACTTTGATTTGAATTAATGCATATCTGCAAAAATTTCAAAGTTCGTTACACTTTTTCCTTAGAAAAATCAATGACCAATTAACCTACGAATAGTATCGGGATATCTGTTTGTACGATTGGTGCTGTACTTAATGATGGCATATTGATTTACATTTCTTAAATAACGTGAGTTCGATGTAAGAAATAATGTATTAACCTATATATCAGTCAATTTAATTTATTTGAATCAATGGAAAACTGGAATAATGGAACCGAGCTTGCGAGTTCGACGAAGTCAAAACTGGAAGATATAAGCAAGAATCTAACCTCTTGTTTTCCAATATTGGCTACGCAGAGTTTCGCTTCGCTCTAGCTCCATTATTCCACCATTCCATTCATAAATATTGTATTTGTAAATAATTGTTTATTATATTGTTAATGTGACTTCTTATATCGAGTCCACGTTAAATATCCTATTTGCCTTAAACGAAATTTTAATAAACCCTTGGCGTTTCTGTAAATTGTCAAATAATCTGAAAAATATTGGCGCATCACAAATTACCAAGCATTATAAAGGAAAAGAATGATAAAATTGACATTTAGCGTATTACGCAAGGAGTAATTGAATTTTGCTTTTATTCAAATAAATTCTATTATCTTTTTACTCATTACAATTTAGTAATATTGCACCATATCATTTCATCAGTAAATTGATGCAAAAGCAATTCAAAAATTTACTAAAAGGAATTTTAATTTATGGTTTTGGCAACGTTTCCATAAAACTTGTTGGACTCGTACTACTTAAACTTTATACCAATCCAAAATACCTTTCAGTTGAGGAATACGGCGTTTTCAGCATGTTGGAGGTTTCTATGATGGTTGTAGTCTCTCTTTTCAGCCTTGCGCTTAATAATGCGTATATCAGATGGTACTGGGATAAAGATTATATAAACCAAAGGAAAAGCATCCTGTTTTCATGTTTAGCAGTACTATTAGGAACGGGAATCATACTCTCCTTTTCGGGTTACTTTAGTTCAAAAACCATTTCTATTGTACTATTCGGTAAGGATACCTTCGCCTTACCCATAACATTGATGGTTATTGGTGCATCCATTCAATTCTTGATCGACCTTGTCCTTGCACAAATGAGGGTTGAGGAGAAACCTACTTTTTATATCTCATCAAACATCCTAAGGTTAACTGTTTCTTTGATTGCCACAATTTACCTGCTAAAATATGCGCATCGTGGAGTGGTCGGTATACAAGAAGCTCTACTACTTGGTAATTTTGCATTTGTTTTCATTACTATTCCATACTTACTAAAACATATCGAGGCGAAATTTAACCTAGCGGTTATTAAAGATATGCTGCATTTCAGTCTACCCTTGGCTATTGGTTCCATTTCGGGTGTTCTGCTAAACGTATTCGATCGATATGTGCTTAACTTTTCATCGACTTTACTCAATGTTGGGTTGTATACCCTTGCATTTAAGATAGCGAATACAACCAAAATATTCATCATCAGTTCAATTCAGATTGCATTAACCCCAACCTATTTTAAGTTGATGAATCATCCAGATCATAAATCCATTTACTCGAGGATTATGACATGGTTTACGATTGTAGTGGTTTACGCTTCGCTATTCATTTCTCTTTTTGGGCTTGAGATTACAAAACTTTTCTCGACAGGAACGATTTACTGGGATGCTTACAAGATTATACCCATTCTCAGTCTTGGGATAATCTTTGCCACGTTAAAAGATACTTCAGTTATCGGACTTCAGGTTGTTAAGAAGACAAAGATTATAGGGATTACACTTTCTGGTATAGCTGTGCTGAGCTTAGGCTTGAACCTTTTATTGGTCCCTTTTTTGGGTCCCATTGGAGGTGCTATTTCATCATTTTTAGCACAGTTTATTTACTTCACAATTATTCATTACTACGCCCAAAAGCACTATCACATACCCTACAGGCTTGATCGCATATTCATAGTTATTCTTGTTGGAATAATCCTTTATATTGCGGGAAGTTTATTTAACAACTACTCCTTGGAGATTAGAATACTCTCAAAATCAATTTCATTATTCCTTTTTCCGTTTTTACTCTTCTTTTTTAGAGTGTTCGATAAGTCTGAGGTTGATGTCTTAAAATCATTTATTACTAGCATTAGGAATATATTCATCAATGCTGCACCCAAAGAAATTGATGAACAAATTTCAGAAGTTGAAGAACCACAATAAATAAAGGAATCTGTTATGAGGATTGGAGTTATTCTTGATAATGAATTCACGATAGATATAAGGGTTTCGAATGAAGTTAACTACCTTAGATCTATTGGTTATGAGATTCATATACTTTGCCCAAACTATAATAATCAAAAGGAGTTTGAGGTCATTAATGATATTTCAATCCATCGCTTTAGATTAAGTAAATCAACAAAAAATAAACTTTTCGGGTTAATGAATACCCTCCCTTTATATGAGATTCTTTGGATAAAGAAAGTGCGTACTTTTGTAAATGATATTAAACCTCAATACCTCCATGCCCATGATTTATATATGGCAAAAATAGCCTACAAAGGAGGGGAAGGGGTTCTGCCTGTCATTCTTGATCTTCACGAAAATTTCCCAGCAGCAATATTATCCTATAAATGGTCCTCCAAATTTCCTTACAATTTATTGAGTAGACCCAAAGCATGGCAAAAGAAAGAGTTTAAATACCTTGAATATGCAAGTAAAATAATTGTTTTGAGTAAATCTTTTAAATCTGCTTTAACCCAAAGATACCCTAAATTAAAACCCCAAAATATTTTTATTTACCCTAACGTTCCTGATGTTAAACAAATGTTTGTGTTTCCAATAAAAGCTGATATATTTCTAAAAAAAGAACGATTTATTCTATTCTACTTTGGAGGAATTAGTGAGCGAAGGGGGATTTTCACCTGCTTTGAGGCCATTAAAATCCTTTCTAATAAGATTCCATCTATCCATCTCCTACTAATAGGACCCATTGATGGACATGAGCAAGCAACATTCGATCAATACATGAACAATCCTACTCTAAAGGAAAGAGTTACACACTACCCTTGGAAAGACATTAGCGAATTCTCTTCGTATGCCATTGCTAGCAATATCTGTCTATCTCCCATTTTTAAAAATGAGCAGCATGAATCGGGGGTGGCAAATAAGGTTTTTCAGTACATGCTTTTCAGTAAACCGCTAATTGTATCGGATTGTACGCCACAAATCGAAATTGTTGAAGGGAGTAACTGTGGATTAGTATTCAGGAGCAACGATGCAATCGATCTAGCCGAAAAAATTAAGTATTTATACGACAATCCAAAACTTTGCGCTGAAATGGGAGTCAGAGGAAATCAATCGGTTTTAGATGAGTATAATCTGATAAAGTGTGGGGAGCAACTAAAAAATCTATACAAAAGCCTTTCTTAATTTCCTTTACTTAATTCCTTTGGCTTTTAGTACTGCAAAGAAGTTAGAACCATATTTCTTTTTATATAATCTAGGAGAAATAATGCGAACAACCCCTTCCGTAAAGTAATATAGTTGCCAGAATAACCTTAGGTGAATTTTTTTAGATTTTACCCTCAACAGCCTATTCTTTGAATAGGTTTTGAAAAATATTTTATCGAAATGGGCATTATCTGTAAAATAGTTGATGATCTCAAAACCTCCTCTGTCAATTAGCTTTTTTGCATCGTTTAAGTCATAATTTCTTAGGTGCCCTGATGGATCTGTTTCACCATATTTACGATTCCGATTGTTGTAACATTTCTCAAGCGGAAGGTTGAGTATAACATATTTTGAAACCTTAGAAACCTCTCTTAAAAATTGTTCATCATCGGGAATGTGTTCAATGATATCGGAAAGAATAACAATATCAAATCTATCAACAGAAAAATAGGTATTCCACTTCTTTTGAATATCCTCGATAGTTCCACATACGAAACCACAATCAGGGTATAACTTTTTTGCATAATCGATATTCTCGGCTGAAATATCGATGCCAAAGCGAACTTTAATCGCTAATTTATCAGCAACACTATTTAGTAGAATTCCGAGAGCACAGCCAACTTCAAGAATATTATCCTTTTTAACTACGGCTGAAATTCCTTTTGCTAAATTTTGAACTTTCCATTGTATGGCAATCTTATATTCGTTAAGTCTATTGGGATCTGAACGAAATGCAACGTAATCATGCTGCTCATCATAAAACTTTGAAAAGTCCATTCTTTGCTACTTTTTTAGAACATAAACAATTGCTCTCCCCTTTTTAGGGCCTCCCATAAAAGGATAGAGAATTGGTAAAATAGTATTTCTAAGAATTGAAAATCTTGATAATTCTAAAAAATGAAATATCGGGATTGCACCTGCAAAACCTTTTTTTAACACCCTTAACTTATTCTGATTAAACATGTTTTCAAGCTGAACATACGAAAGAGGAGTAATATGACCATGCTTCAAATCGGCATTTTCAAAGGCGATAAGGGTGCCTCGCATTAAAAATCGTAACCTTGAGGTAAAGTTGGAAATATTTGGAGTGCTTAATACGATAATGCCGTCATCTTTAAGCAAAGACATACAATCACGAAGATACTTCCATGGATTTTCAAGGTGTTCTATTATTTCAAGAGCAATAAGAATATCGTATTTTTCTGTAAAATTCGAAGATATATCTTTGTTCAGATCAAGTTTTATTCTTCTTTGTACATTGGCTCGAATTTGACTTTCGTCTATATCGCAGGCATCGACTTTCATTCCTGCATCAACTAAGCGCTGGGAGAAGGCTCCTTGTCCGCATCCAAAATCAAGAATGTGTAAATTCTTGCTTAGAAATGGTTGCATTAACTTGAATACATCATCATGCAATCCATATGCTGCCATTTCCTGAATACCATTGTATTCGAGTTGATGTAGCTGTCCTACTTTGATAAACATAAGCGATACAAATTATTTGTTTTAAGCATAAATGGTATTGAGGAGAAACTATTTAAGGCATAGTTTTTAATTTCTTCTGATTTATAACTTTCATAATTGGTATGAATATTAATTATTGCATTCATAAACTGATCAACATTATCTGTATCAACAAGAATTCCGCTGGTATAGTTCACTATATCTACAGGACCCCCACATTTAGTGGCAATTACTGGAATCCCCGAAGCCATAGCTTCAACCAAAACAATTCCGAATGTTTCATATTTTGAAGCTAGTACAAAAACACTTAAATCATTATAAAAACTAGGTATGTCTGGAGACAAAATTTCTCCCAAAAAGCCACATTTATTCTCTATCCCAAGTTCTCGTGATAGATTTCTATAGTATTCTAAATATTTACCAGCTCCTCCAACTCGAATGAAATACTCAAAGGGTAACTCTAGACAAGCTTTTAATAGAATATCAAGTCCTTTATTATGAGAATTCATTGAACCTAAAAATCCTATAACAAACGGATTCGTATTCTGTTTATTTGTTTTAAACCTTTCAATATTGATCACATTGGGAATTACCTCAACATTATTTATACCTACTGCCTTTAATTCCGCTTTTAAGGTATTGCTAACTGCAACAACCCTAAAAGCCCTCTTCATTGCAAAAAGAGAGAGTATTCGATGAAATACAGATCTAAAGGTGGTTTTAATCTTTGTATGTTCTGTTGTAATGAAAGGGATTTTATAAAATTTCTTGATCAGCGAGGCAACTATACCCGAAGGGTATGAGTAATGACAATGTATTAAATCTGGTTTAAAGTCTGATAAAACCTTTATTGTAGCATAACACGCAGCAACAATATAATTAAACTGATTGTAAATAGGAAACGATTTAGCTACTGTTATTCTATACAAGGGATAACCCAAGGTGGTATCTTTTATTAACTTATAGCTAAAAAACGGTTTAAACCTTGTATAATCAACTCGCAATCTTACCACGCACACGTCATGTTCTTTCGCAATTGCACTAACTTGTTCTTTTACAAATATTCCATTCCAACTTTCAAGACGATCAGGAAATGTAGAGGTAAGAACAAGGATTCTCATTGGTTTGATATCGTTATATTGAGAGGTAATGTAAAAAAAACCCCGGTACTCTCCGGGGCTCTTTTTAGGGAGGTTATGCGTTGATAAGCTCCTTGTATTGCTCTGGTGTTAAAAGCTCATTAAGCTGAGCGACATCAGTCATTCTAATTTTCACCATCCAACCATCTCCGTAAGGATCTTTATTAACAACGTCTGGGGAGTCAAGAAGTTTTGGGTTTACCTCAAGAATTTCACCAGCAACAGGCATAAACATATCTGATACGGTTTTCACAGCTTCAATTGTACCAAAAACTTCTTCTTTTGCAAGGGTTTCGCCTTGAGTTTCAATCTCAATAAAAACAACATCACCTAGCTGACCTTGGGCAAAGTCCGTTACACCAATAATAGCATTACTTCCTTCAGCTTTTATCCACTCGTGATCCTTTGTGTACTTTAAATTTGTAGGAACATTCATGATTATAATTTTTTGATTGTTAACGTTTTGTTTATTTTGTTGTCCCAAAATTACTTTTTTTTGTAGATATATAATACTGTAATGATTATTATTTTATTGTTTTATTTAGTTTTTAAATTCTTTATACTTAAATAGTAAGATGATTAAACTTTTCGAGGTAAAAACCTCAAAATCCGATTAATAAAACAGCACAATTATTGAATCATAGTAAAACGAACGCTAAAGCCAAAACTCGTATTTACCATTGGGTAAGATGATCCTGAAACAAGTGGTGTGTTCTTTGCCCAATCGAAGAAAGCCCTGATAGTTACCTGATTACTTATTACATAATCAGCTGATGCTTTAATAGATACTGCCCTTTGACCTGATGTTGTTTGATTAATTTCTTCAACCAACTTATGAAGTATCGTCTCATTTTTTCTTAATGAAAAATCGACTCTGAGACGAAGGTCGCTCTTCAAAGTTTTTTCCTTGCCCTTCTCTGTGCTAAAAATTAAAGGTAGATTTTCGAACCGATAACCTGAGCCTATGACATATTCCCAAGTATCAATTTCTGTAAGCTGATTATTTGCAAAACTCATTGATAGTGAACGCCCAGATTTAATCTCGAATCGACCAGTGAGGTTGTTAATCCAAGTCATATCTAACCCAATTAAAGGTGTAAAGGTTTCGGTTATGGATACATTGGAAATTTCCCTTTTTGAGATAAAATCATTTATTGCATTTGTCACTGTTGTCAACCCATCATCCAGTGCGTCATTATACTTTAGGTTTGAAGTGTAAGCACCAATAGTATAAACAGATCTATACCCATGTGTTAGCGAAAATGTACGCAAAAATTTTTTAAACGGCTGAAGTTTAGCCAATCCATCATAGGTTATTTGCCAATTAGGGAAAGGTATTTTTGGAAAATCATCATACGGGGCTTTCTTTTTTGCATAACTTGTGTAAGTAGCAAGAAAAGATGGAATAAGTACCTCTTGTGATAAATTACTATATCCAACTGGAAATTCACCTGTACCTCGTTGGTAATTCATAGTAGATACATTTTCCCTATAAGTAGCTAATTGTTCTGCGATTTCAAGTCGATTATTTCTGAACTTGTCGAAAACACTATTCGGCGATTTAAAAGCAGTACCTATACTAATAACGCTCATGCTAAAATTACCCGTGGTTAATGGATTACGAGGGTTAAAGTCACCGTTAGCATCGGCATGATAGTATATACTATGATTGCTAGAATAAGTTCTGATGGCACTTAATTCTACCCTAAAACTTGGTATTGGTTCAAAGGTTGTTCGAAAGTTTAGGTTCTCGCTACGCGTGAAAAGTACTGGATTACTTAATGTTGTATCCTTGCTTAGCCACCCATTTTGTATCGCCTTCCAAGCAAACTCGGGATCCTGCCAGCCAGATATAAACTCAAAACCTGGGGCTGTTACCCCATTTATATCATTCATACCAAGGTATCGAGTGGTCGGTTTGTAGCCCGGTAGCATAGTTCCATTATTCTCCGAATATGCTATAGAGATAACTTTTATGCCCATAAGAACTCTCAAGGTTCCTTCTGCAATAAATTTAAGAGGATTAGGCTTTTCAGGTATCTTACCCTCAACCACAACCTTAAGTTTTTCGTACTCTTTATCGGCTTTTATGGTAATACGTTCGTCACTTCTTATTTCTGTAGTAACTTTTATTTCTGCTCCTTTTTCAGTGAAAACTTTTACTGTAACATTCTCGGTTTTTAGTCGATGAAGAATCGATTTTGTAACATTAGCTCTCAATCGCACATCCTTTTCTTCATACTTTAAAGTTTTCATCTTCTGTTGTTGCTTCGATCCACCTTTGGCCATTTGGTCAAATTTCTGGTTTATTCGTTTTAAATACCCTACCTTATTATATAACCCCAACATATTCAGTTGACCTGTAGCTTGAATAGTGTTTGAGTTTTGGATCGTATTGCCCGGATCAAAACGAGAAGTATCGGGGAGTATTGGTCCTGCGGTCCATTTATAGTTTCCAGAATATCTTGTTGATATAGAAGTCCAATCGAGGAGAGGGATTTTGTTAATAGGCAAAGTATAGGTAACATTAAATTGATGATTGTAGTCTGTAGTTCGTCCAAAGTTTAAGATATTATGCCAAACCGAATCCTTCCAATGCTCGTATGAATCTCGATACCGACGATCTACAATTCCACCGGGTTCATCAATTTGAGCAACGTTGTTTGCGTTGAAATCAAACTTAATTGATTGGGCTAAATCCCAGTTAAGCGTATAAACTCTATTCCAAAGAAAATCCTTTGAGTAGGTCGGCAGTAGAATAATATTGGGATTGCTGATATTGCGCAACTGCTGCTCATAGTAATTCCTATTCAGATCTGTACGGAAAGAGAACTGAGAGGGTATTAAATTAAAGTTAAAATCCTTTATTAGTCGTAAATATTTTGAATTTAACCAGTTCACATTTTTAAAGGGGGTAATAGGCCTCGGTTTTGTACCATAGTTATAGGTAAATGCACCCCTAATATTTCTCTGAATTCTATGATCTGTTTTAATATTTCTTGAGAATTGCTCGCTGAAAGAATAACTAACCGAAAAGTTTGAGGGTGAGAAAAGCCATGGCTTTCCATCCATTTTATCAATCTTAACATTGGTTAGGTTAAAACTTTTCCTTCGCATATAGTCCTGAGCTAGTTTTTTAATTTCGTTTCGCTCAGATTTTGTAGAAGCCTTATCTAATGCCGTTTTTAGAGGAATATCGGGATCTAATGGGTTATACTCTGGGTTTGAGAAAGACTCACTATAACCAACGTATAGTGGAATTCTAATACCAGAAGTTGAAGGAAAGAATTTACCCATCTCAAGGGTTGCGCTTAAATCGTATTGGTAGAAATCGTTTGTACTTCTATTGCTCACCTTTGATTCTATTGATCCAAAACCTGGTTTAATTGTAGTTCCTGCAATTGTAATCATACCCAGATCTGCTAACTTTGCCGACATCCGTGCATTTGCAGCCCAGCCTGCTTTATCGTCTGTATTTGATAATCGAAGCTCATCAACCCAAATAATTGCTGATTTGGAAAGTCCATCGCTAGTTGGATCGCTTGAACGGCCAGGGTTACGAATACCTATCATCAATACTTTAACATTGCTAAGGTTCGGATTACCAGTAACCTTGATTTTACGGTTACCATCCATTTTTACATAAATTGTGCTTGTGGTAATAACAGAACCAAGTTTATGCATGGCGTCATTCCGGGCAAGTTTCGTATCAGTTAAGGTTTCAAGGTTAATATCAAGAAGATTCTCACGTGGCCAAACTTTAATTCTATCTGCTTCACTATTATTGTTGTAATTACTGCGCGGCGGGGTTACCTTGAGGGGTACTTCATACTCATAATAATTGTTTGTATAATCCGATCCCATGCGTATGAAGATAGTAAGATCATTATCATTTAGAGTATATCCGGGTATTGCCTCGGCATGAACATCCATCATCAGCCTATGGTATTGGCGAATGTCAAGGTTAAGATTTTTGAAACCCGCACGAGCATCACCCTCTGCTAGGTTAGTAATCTTATACTCCATCGATTGCTCGTTTTGCTCAATAACTTCGTTTAAACTAGGATCAATTGCTCTGCTTAACCCAGGAGGAAGAACATAGTTAACTGGGGTTCTTGAACTGTTGTCCTCCAGATTCACAGAAGATATTTCAAAACTTCCTGATGGAAGATCCATCCCTGGAACACCCTCCTGCCCCTCAATTAACGAGAGACCATACCTTCTCCACTCCCCCCTTACTAGTTGAAGTTTAGCAAATCTGAGAATTAAAGTATCATTGAAACCTTTTAAAAACATTCTAGCAAAACTTATCATTTTAAAGTCCTGTATTGGCCCAACAACCCGCTCATATTCCATAATTGGAACCTTAAATTGATACCAAGCAACCTTTTGCTTTTGTGTGTATGCAGGCATTTTAGTAAACGTTGTTACTTTGTTGGTTATAAAATTATTCCCAACCTGCATATCCTCGGGGCGTAACGAAACACGATACTGAAAATAAGCTTCATTATCGCTCATGGTCTGATCTCTATTAATATCTTCCCCGTCTGGCTCCTGAGTACCCGCTGTTCCACTGTTTTGATCGTTAGTAGGGGAGTTGCCTTCCATGTTGTTGTACTTTTTATACCGATCAAGGATTCCAGCTCCTCGGGTAGAATAATCGGGATCTAAAAAATACTTATAATCATCATTCGATGGGTCATTATATATTTCACTAAATGCATCAGCATTTGTAAAACCTCTAATTTGGTTCAAATAGTCAACAAAAAATGTTTGTTCATCATTTTCACCACCACCCGTTAAATTGTACTTTGAGCTAAGACCATCAAGCCCAATATCCTGATACTTTTGACCATCATTCGGAACAAATACATTGGGTATAGATTTAATTTTAGGGTAGCGTCCCCAATTTGTAGTACCCGTATTTTTAAGATCTCCCGTGGCTGGCAAGCCTCCTTCAAATGTTTTTTGACCATCGCGAAGAATATCCTCAGAGATATTCCCTAAGTTGAAAAATAGATCACCTCCTGCCTTGGTAGAATCGTATACAAATGGATCCATCAACCAAAATTCGATATACTCAATATTTTGAGACTCAAAATCTGATGAACTAATTGGACGCATAATCCCACCCCATCGTGTCTCTGGGTTGGGCAGAAATCCATTAGGATCAAGAATTGGATCAAAGTTGTAGGGCCCTCTTTCGTTCGGATAAAATGCTAAATTTAGTATTGGTAGATTTGTAGGTTGTCCTTGAGGTGTTTTTTTATACGGAAACAGCTCATTCTCATAAACCTCCCTAACCCAATGACTACTCCTTTGTTTATCGGTAAATCTTACAGAAGAATTAATGTTTCGGGGTAGAGATGGATCTATGGAGTACCATGCAATTTGAGCCCTTTTAAAACCATATCTTAAATCATTTCCCTCCGAGAAAATGTCACTTTGCTTTAAAGGTGTACTTGCCAACTTCCAATAGTATGGGCTTTGTAAATCAATTGGCGTTGAACTTCCCTCAAAATCATCGAGATAAACTGTTCCGTTTTTGCCAATTGCTTTGGCATAACCAGGAACAAATTGAGCAAATTCGGCATCGAATGTTATGGTTGATTTCTCTTTTGTTTGAATAAAGGGTAAGAAATCTACCATCTTGGTCAAGAAACTAGATTCCGTTTGAAATGAGGTGTTTAAACCCCATATTGTATTGGAAACCGCCTCATTCCCAAAATTGACCTTCTGAGTAAGGGGTCTTTCGGTTAGATTTAGTGCCGTAGCACCTATATTAAATTTGTCAGATACCTGATAATCTAAGTGTGTGCCAACAAGAGTTTTGGTTTGAAAGTTAAATAGAGCATTATTCTCAAGCGAAACTTTAATTGCAGTTCCCGATTCTATTAAACCGGGTTTAATAATTTTTAATGTACCTAGATTGTAGTCTACTGTATAATCAGTTCCCTCCAATAGTTTTGCCCCAGCAGCTGTAACAACAACAGAGCCTTTAGGAATATTCGCAGCGTTCAGCGATATTTCTGATCCCATTGAGGACTGGTATGTTCCAACTAGCTTAAACTTATTCTTATTAGCAACTTGTCTGGCCCTTGTAAGTGTTGAGTCGTATAACTCTTGATAAACATATTTATCAGATACTCCAGAATTTTTGATTTGATCACTAAGATCTTTTCCAAAGGGCTCGAGTACAGGGAAAATTACCTTGCCTGTTGTAGCATTAATTGTTACACCGTCAATAAAATCGAAAACACCATCAGGGGTGGTATTATTCTGACTGTTAAGGTTATCTAAATTTAAAACCTTAATAAGTGGAATATTTTTAATTCCTCCTTCGTTAATATAGTTTAAGGCTGTCCCAGCAGCATCATTCTGATAAAGAATATCTAGTCTAAACTCATCTTTACTAACCTGATAAGCCCCAAGTGAGTAAATATTCTTCATCATCAGTTTCCATGTGGGCGTTTTCGGAGTTAGGTTTTTACCCTTAAGAAGTTTCAGAATTAATGCTTTGGGAGCAGCAATTCCATCTGTTGACAATTCTCCTACTTTAAAATTTTGCCCCCCAACTGTGTACTCGTATGCAACAGCCAAAACCTCATCTGTAAGTAACGAGTTATTTAGCGATACATAACCCATTTTGGGGTTAAACGTATATTCATTGGGTTGAAGTTTGCGTGCATTTTCTATTTTTTCATAGTCTTGACCTTCGCTAAATCCGGATCCTTCAAGTGGCGATAGGTTTTGATTTACACCAGCAATATCCCTAACATCATAAGCAGAGGTCATCAAGCTAAAAAGATTATTTAACTGATTATCTGGGTACAAGCCTGAACCTGTTTGTGAAAAATTCGTTTTTGAATAGATGTTTTTAGTTGATTCCGCTAAATCGATAAAAGCAACAATATCTCTTGAATTTTCATAGTTTGCCTGTTTGTTAGTAACCCAAACCTCTATTTTGGTGATGTTTACTCCAGTATTAATTATTGGTAGATTTCGAAGCGTGGTATTGTAATTGTCTCTAAAATACTGTGAAAGAAAAAAGTGTCGGTTAGCCTCGTATTCATCGGCACTAATAGAAAAATCCTTAGTTTGTGCGCCTCCTTTGACTTCAATGACCTGAGTTTGTCCGTTCTGCTTGGAGAAAACGGTTGTAATATTCAACTTTCCAAACTTTAGCTGTGTTTTAAAGCCGAACAAACTCTGACTCCCTGTTATAAGAGTTCCGGGTAGTGGTAACGAAACATTACCTGCTTCGATCTTCTGAATTATTTCATCCTCAAACCCATTGTATTCAACCTTAACGTTGTTTTCAAAATCAAAAGTTGCCTCGGTATTATACTGAACATTCATTTTAAGCTTTTGACCTATCTTTCCATCAACATTCATCTGAATCTTCGATTTAAAATCGAAAGTTGTGCTCCTGCGCTGATCAAGCGGAAGAAATGGGCTATTTGTTGTTGAACTATTTATTCCAAAACTCAACTCCGCATTTCCTTGTGGAATAATCTCAATGGTATTACTTCCAAAAACTCTATCGAATGTCTCTCCTCCCAATTTTATGTGGGATAGCAACATAGAGCCTAAACCTGCAGATTGTCCAGAACTTTGCTTCCTCCAGTACTCTCGTAAAGAATTCTCAAATCGATAACCTCGATACTCCTCCTCTGTCATTACCCGGGGAGGTTTAATATTATACTTTCCTACCTTTTCGTAAATTGTATACTGTTTTGTAACAGGATCATAGTCAACCGTGATGGTTATATTCGATGGTGATTCTAAATTGAAAGATGATCGTTTTTTATTTTCAGAGGCAAAAGGATCATCTGGTTTAAGAGGGTATGGGAGTTTAAGTGTGTCGGTTTGGAGAAATGTACTTTCTTCTGTTAGTAAAGTTTTTTCCGATTTACCCTTATAATAGGAATTAACTATAAACGAATTTGCCTTTGATGTTTCAGCAAAACCAACAAAGGCAGCAATTAGAAATCCTGCTATCTGATATTTATATGAATACTTCAAACTCTAGTTTCTCTTGCTATTCTACAATTGTTTAAGTGCCAATTTAATTAATCCTTCTACGCTTTGGTTACTCTCAACTTTAAGCAATTGATCAAGAACCTTTTCTGCTGCTGCTTTATTGAAACCAAGCATAACTAAAGCAGATAACGCTTCTTGTCGGGTTGTATTGTTTATAGATGTAAATAATTGGGCAGATTCTAAATCTTTACCAGATACCTTATCCTTTAAATCAACAACTATACGCTGAGCTGTTTTTAAACCAATCCCTTTTATTTGCTTTAGTGCATTAACATCAGCTTGCATAATCACCTTTTGTATTTCTATGGCTGACATGGATGAAAGGATAACCCGCGCTGTATTGGCTCCAACCCCAGAAACGCTAATTAAAAGCCTGAATAAATCCCTTTCTTCTTTACTGGCAAAACCAAAGAGAAGGTGTGCATCCTCCCTTATAACCTGATGGAGGTAGACCAAAGTATCCTTTTTCCCTTCAATACTGCTATATGTTTGTAGCGAGATATTAACGTAGTAACCGAGGCCACCACAATCAACAATAACATAAGTTGGTGTTAAATCTGCTATTGAACCCTTGATATATTCAAACATATTCCAAAAATTATTATCAATAATATATCCTAAATCGCTTCAGGGTCAACATGTCGTAAAGGATTGGTGGTTAATTCTTTGTGTATTTGGCGATTTTTGAAAAGGTCTACTGCAAGGTATAAAGCCTGCCTGAATGAGTTTGGAGAGGCTTCTCCTTTCCCTGCAATTTCATAGGCAGTTCCGTGTGCAGGAGAAGTCCTAATAATAGGTAATCCAGCTGTATAGTTAACACCTGTATCGAAGTTTACAGTTTTAAATGGAGCAAGTCCTTGATCGTGGTACATTGCCAGTATTGCATCAAACTTAACAAAGTTCTCGGATCCAAAGAAACCATCTGCTGGATATGGACCAAGTGCTACAATGCCCTCGTTATTAGCCTCGTTTATGGCTGGGATAATAATTTGTTGCTCCTCTGCCCCAATAACACCCAAATCACCAGCATGTGGGTTTAGCCCTAATACTGCAATCCTTGGTCTGCGAATGGCAAAATCCTGAATCAATGATCGATTTAGAATACGCAGTTTGGAGAGTATCGATTCTTTTGTTACCAAGGATGGAACCTGAGAAATTGGAACATGTCCAGTAACAACGCCAACCTTCATAACTTCGCTTACCATAAGCATCAATACCTCGTTGCAATCGAAACTGTTAGCAAGAAATTCTGTATGACCTGGAAAATGAAAATCTTGCCCTTGAATATTATGCTTATTGATAGGTGCAGTAAGAAGAACATCTATTTTTTGGGCTTTTATATCAACAATTGCTGCTTTTAAGGCTTGCAAAGATCCCATTCCACCGTACTCCGTGGATTTGCCAAGCTCAACACGAACATTTTCGTCCATGCAGTTGACAATATTTGCACGTTTGGGATTGGCTTCGCTTGCATCCTTAATTTGATTGAAACTGAAATTCTCAACATTTAGTGCTTTCCTATGATAGGCAGCAACTTTAGGGGAACCATATATGATTGGAATACAGAATTCACCAACCCTTGGATCGGAAAAAGTTTTTATTATCACCTCATATCCTATCCCGTTGATATCACCCTGTGTAATTCCAACTCTAATTTTTTCTTCGCTCATATTCAACCTTTTTTTATTTATAAGGTTTATCGTACAAAAGTATAAAAAAACAGCAAGGTTCAAAGAGTTAGTATAATAGTAGTTTATGTGTTTTTTGGTTTTTCATAAGCAACAAGAGTAAACCCTTAAATTCATTGAATGAATTACTGTTTATTCTCTTTAAAATTAATTTTAATTGCAAAACTTAAATTTTAGTACTTTTATAGCTTCTTAATCAAATTGAATGGAACTGAAACAGCTATACGATAAAGCACTTGATCTTATTCCTCTATCAAAGGAGGAGGGCGTTTTCCTTTACCTAAATGCTCCAACCAGCGAACTAATATTTTTAGGTTCCGAGCTAAGAAAGATGCATGTTCCAAACAATTTAGTTACATGGCAAATAGATAGAAATGTAAACATTACAAATGTTTGCGTATCCGGGTGTAAGTTTTGTAATTTTCATTGTAATCTTGCCGATGATGGTGCTTTTATCACCTCCGTTGCAGAATACAAAATAAAAATTGAAGAACTTCAGCGTTATGGAGGCGATCAATTATTGCTTCAGGGTGGCTTGCATCCAAAATTAGGGTTAAACTTCTATACCTCACTATTTAGGGAAATTAAGGGTTTATTCCCAAATATCAAACTACATGCGCTTGGCCCTCCTGAGGTTGCTTTTTTGGCAAAGGTTGAAAAGAAATCTTATAGAGATGTTCTTGTTGATTTAATTGACGCAGGACTTGATAGCCTCCCCGGTGCTGGTGCTGAAATTCTTGTTGATAGAGTTAGAAAATATATATCCCCAGGGAAACCCAACTCTCAGGCTTGGCTTGATGTGATGGCAGAAGCACACGCCCTAAATCTGGTTACTTCCGCAACAATGATGATTGGTCATTACGAAACCATGGAGGAACGTATTGAGCACTTGATTAAAATTCGTGATCTTCAAGCAAGTAAACCAAAAAAAGCAACAGGGTTTTTAAATTTTATTGTTTGGACCTTTCAGGACAAGGGTACTAAACTTGAAGAACTTGGAATAAAAAGTATGGTAACCCCCGAGGAGTACATACGAACCATTGCCATTAGCAGGATAATGCTAAATAATATTAAGCATATACAAGCATCATGGCTAACAGTGGGCAAAGATACTGCACAAATATGCTTACATGCTGGTGCTAACGATTTTGGTTCTATAATGATAGAGGAAAATGTTGTCTCCTCCGCAGGAGCAAATAATAGGATGGATTCATACGGCATCCAAAAAGCAATTGTAGATGCGGGGTATGAACCTCAACTTCGAAACCAGCGTTATGAATATATTGTTTTACCCGAATGTGAGTTTAGCAAGATTTTAACTTTGGAAGAGCTGAAAAAGAGACCCGAAATCTAGTATTCACCCTTAAAATCGATGCTTACAAATTATTTTTCGGCTAATTGTACCTTATAGGTGTCCTGTAAATAGTTTAACTCTAGTAAAATCAGTTCAAACTCTTTTCCATCGAAAGTGAATGTCCATTTTTGACCCGGGCTCACATTATTTATATCAACCGATGAAGCCTTTGGCAGAGTAATACTTCCCGATGCTAACCTATCATAGCTGATATGCCTAATACCAAAGGTAAGTCCAGTAATCGAGTCGATAAAAACTTGTCCCGTTCCAATCGGATTACTCTGTATAAAATACTTTTGATCATCCATAAATTCTAAAATAAAATCAACCAAAGATATAAAAAACTATTGCCGGATAAAAGTTTTACAAGAAGCACCCTCTCAATAATTAGATTTACAGATGGATATGAGTTTGTTTTTTATTTATAAATTTTTGTGACTGAATATAAAGAGTGTGTTTATTGCATTGAATATCAATATTTATTTTTAAATTCACATGTGATTCTTTTATCCATTGGTTATTAGAAACTACGATAAATTAGGTTTTCATGAATGAAGAAAAATCTCAGAAAGGATTAACATTCTTTGATATCGTTATTGTTATTCTTTCAATGTATGTCCTCGTTGCACTTTTAATTGACAGCTATTTTAGACTATCTCCCGAAGTTTCTAAATTACTCTACTTAATAGATAACATTATCTGTGTCTTCTTCTTGTTCGATTTTTTCTATAGATTTATTAAAGCACCCTCGAAAAAAGAATTTATTAAATGGGGTTGGATAGATTTAATATCAAGTTTACCATCATTCGAATTTTTACGGTATGGTAGATTAATAAGGCTGTTCAGATTATTGAGGGTCATGAGAGCATTTCGATCAGTAAAGTATTTAACAAAACATTTATTTAAAAACAGAACTCAGGGAACTTTTGCAACAGTTTCCCTTATTGCTGTTCTAATGATAATATTCGGTTCAATTTCGATTTTACAAGTTGAAGTCGACGTTAATTCAAATATTAAAACAGCAGAAGATGCCATTTGGTGGGCATTTGTAACAATAACAACAGTTGGGTATGGCGATAAATATCCAGTAACAACAGAAGGTAGAGTAATTGCTGCTTTTCTAATGGTTACAGGAGTTGGGCTTTTTGGAACATTTACCGGATTTGTTGCGGCGTGGTTTATGGGTGATAAAACAAAGGAAAACGAAGTTTTAAACGAAAATAATAACTAAGCAATATGAAAAAATTTGTGTTGCTATTTCTAGTTGGGACTTTTCTCCCTCTATTCCTTTTCGCTCAACAAAAGGTGACAAAAAATAATTCTGAAGATATCCCTGTTTATATTACCAAAACAGGGAAAAAATATCATTCAGCCAATTGTTTTTATTTAAAAGGAGGAGGAATACCCAAAAAATTATCGGAGGTTAAAGATAGTTATTCTCCATGTAGCAAGTGTAATCCACAAACAACTCAGATTGAAAAAGATAATAATAAACAACAGCAAGCTACAACACAACAACAAACTTCAACAGAAACAACATCTAAAGGACAGCCAATTTATACTGGTCCACGTGGTGGAAAATATCATTATAGTAAATCAGGGAAAAAGGTTTATGAACGAAAAAAAAAGAAATAGATTATAGAAATCCATCGTCACTTCAGATTTGTAATCCTTATAAAACAAAATACCAATTTGTAGATCCGTTTCTTCATGGGATTTCTACCCTTTTAATGTCAAAACCACAGCCAGACATTAAAATAATGGTTTTTTAATGTCTGTGTTATATTTGTCCCAAATTTTAATGTCAAATTCAATAGCAAACATTAATTTTTTGCTTTTTTAATGTTTGGTAGTGAAGTTTTAAGTACTTTTGATGTCAGAATTTAAACAAACATTAAATATCGGATTATTTGATGCCAGAAATATTATATCCTATCAACCCCGACAGAAATGTTCCTTGGAACGATCTTCCTCCATTGCCAATTAGAAAGGAACTCTACCAAACAATAGAAATATTGGAGAAACTTGGAGATGCAAAAGCAGCCTTGGCAAGGCTTCATGGTCGTAGCGTGGTGATTCCAAATCAGGGGTTATTAATTAATTCAATAAGTTTACAGGAAGCAAAGAGTTCAAGTGCTATTGAGAATATATTCACAACGGATGATGAGCTATACAAGGCATATAGCGATCAAAACAAAGAGCCAAACGGATCGTCCAAGGAAGTTCTAAGATACAGAGAAGCACTTTGGTCGGGTCACAACTATTTACAAAAAACCAAAAAGTTTGATCAAAACTACTTTATTCAGGTATTTCATGAAATAAAGCAAACAACTGATGGCATTCGTCCTGATTTTTCGAATACAACTATAAAGCAGAGTGGCTCTGGCTCAAAAGCAGGACAAGTTATCTATACTCCGCCAAGAGGTTTGCCCATAATTCAGGATAAATTAGACAACTTAATAACGTTCCTAAATGACGATGAGCAATATAAATTGGATCATTTACTAAAAATGGCTATTGCTCATTTTCAGTTTGAGGCCATTCACCCATTCCGTGATGGAAATGGCAGAACAGGACGTATATTCAACATCCACTATTTAACAAATAAAGGATTACTGGATGTTCCGATACTATTCCTTAGTAGATACATTTTGGACCACAAGGATGATTATTACTCTGGGTTAATGGGTGTATCGCAAAGAGGTAATTGGAAGGATTGGTTACTATTTATGCTAAGAGCCATTGAAAATACCTCAAATATGACCTTCCACAAAATCAACGATATTGTTTCTACCAAAGATTCAATTCTGGAATACGTAAAAAAAGATGATAGAAAATTTCGAAACCCCGAAAGTTTAGTAGAATTCTTATTTACTCAACCTTTTACCAAAGTAAAACACCTTGTTAATGCAGGAATTTATGCCGAAAACACTGCAAAAGATTATCTAAATAAATTGTGTGATATGCAAGTGCTTGAAAAAAGAGAAATTGACGGTCATCACTACTATTTAAACCTTGAGTTGTATCGTATTCTTTCTGAGTAACGATTAAGTTTGGTTAAAATCTGAAAAAATCACAAATTTTAGGCGGATTAGAAATTCATTTAAAAGCAAAGAACCTGATCACAAATCCGACTCAACAAGTAAACCGCAGAAATATTCACACCACAACTATCTCAAAAAAGATACGAGCCCTGTTTGGTAATCTGTAGAATTAAACCTACATTTATATAGTATGACTTTATCATACAATAAGTCCCAAAATGGATGAATACAGACAATTTGGATAAAATAGTTGAAACACATTCCAATAATATTCTGCGAAATTTATTACAATTGTTATCTTTGTTTTAATAATTTAAAAATAAAAGTTTGTATACTGATAGTTTCATACAAGAATTGTTGGCTTGTGAAAAACAAATAATTGATCCACCTTCAAAAGATTTTAAAGAAGATAGGGGACAATTGAAAAAGATTTTTACACTTCAATCTATTGATGGAAAGTATGCATTTAATGCTTTTATAAGAGGGAATACGCATTTCAAGGAAAATTTCTCAATTGGATTAGATTAAAATCCAAGAGAAGAGAAAGGCACTATTTGTTTGTTGCGCTGTAATGGTGCTCATGGTGAAAATATTATGTATCCGCATCATTCATATTTTCACATTCATAGAGCAAATGCTTACTCAATTAATAGTGGATTGAAACCTGAAAGTAATATTCAAAAAACAGATGATTATGCTTCTCTTGAAGATGCTATACAATATTTTATTAAATACATAAATATTTGTATTACTGACAGGCGAAAGCATTTCCCCGCTCCCAATACTCAAACAAAGCTAGATTTATTTAGTCATGAATGATATTTTAGATTATATAAGAGGAAGTTTTAATAACAGAATAAATATCCGAGAGAAAAGACCTGGTGTTTATCAACTTATTTTACCCCTTTATCATGAGGATGGTGATATGGTTGATATTTTTATTGAAGAGAAAAACGGTGATTTGGTTTTAAGTGATTATGGAATGACATTGATGAGATTGTCATACTCATATGAAATTGACACACCTAATAAAGAATCAATATTTCAACGTATATTATCAGAAAATAGATTAGAAGAAGAAAATGGAAATATTAAATATCATTCTAAGAAAGAAACGATTTATTCTGATATAATGCATGTCACTCAAACATACATGAAGATTGGTAGCATGAGATTTTTCAAAAGAGAAGTAATCGAAAGTCTATTTTATGATCTTCTGAATGAAACCATAACAAAGGAACTTATAGATTTTAAACCGAAAGCGAATGTGTTACCAATCCCTGAAAGAGATGATCTTGAGGTTGACTATGAATTTAGGCCAAATGGACATCCCATATATTTATTCGGGGTAAAAGATGCTGCCAAAGCAAGATTAGCGACTATAAGTTGTCTTGAATACCAAAAAGCTAACTTAAATTTTAGAAGTTTCATTGTACATGATGATTTTGAAAAACTTTCAAGAAAAGATAGGTCTAGGTTAACAAATGCCTGCGATAAGCAATTTACTTCATTAGATGATTTTAAAATAAATGCTAAATCATTTTTAGAGCGAGAGAAAAGGTAAAATTAATTACTTATTCGTCACCTCCTATTTGTAATAATTATAACCTTTATAAAAGCAAAAAGCCGCATTAATTGCGGCTTCTTTGTTGTCCTGCCAGGGGTCGAACCTGGACTCTTCTGATCCAGAATCAGACGTGTTGCCAATTACACTACAGGACAATTTTCAGGCTGCAAATATAGTTTAAGTGTTTGGAATATTCCAAACGTTTTGCTACAAAAATGACAAGTTATAAGCAGCTGGCGACAATTTTACTATTAGCTAGCAGCTTACAACTGTTAACTAATTTATTGTCCTGAGATTTTAGCCCAAGTATCCTTTAATGTAGTGGTACGATTAAACACCAACTTACCCGGTTTTGAATCGTAATCAACGCTAAAATATCCCATCCGCTCAAATTGGAACTTATCAAGCGATTTAGCCTCAGCAAGTGCAGGTTCTAAATACGCTTCAATCACTTTTAAAGAATCGGGATTAAGGGATGATTTCCAATCCTCGCCCTCAGCAACATCATCGGGGTTGGCTTTGGTAAATAAGCGATCGAACAAACGAACCTCAGTTTTGATAGCCTGTTGAGCCGATACCCAGTGAATTGTTCCCTGTACCTTTCTGCCATCAGGAGAATTTCCTCCCTTTGATGCAGGATCAATTGTACAGCGTAGCTCAGTGATATTACCAGCAGAATCTTTAATCACCTCATTACACCTCATAAAATAAGCGTAACGTAACCGAACCTCTTGCCCAGGTGCAAGGCGGAAGAATTTCTTTGGAGGGTTTTCCATAAAATCTTCCTGCTCAATATATAACTCCTTTGAGAATGGCACTAGCCTCTTGCCTGCCGATTCATCTTCGGGATTATTTACGGCCTCCAGCTGCTCTACTTGCCCATCGGGGTAGTTGGTAATAACCACTTTAAGTGGGTTTAGAACTGCCATGCGGCGTGGCGCACGTCTATTCAAATCTTCTCTCAAACAAAATTCTAGTAAGGATAGGTCAATTACATTATCGCGCTTTGCGATACCCACTTTTTCGGTGAAAAATCTGATTGATTCAGGAGTATACCCACGACGACGTAATCCACAGATAGTTGGCATGCGAGGATCGTCCCAGCCCATTACCACTTTTTCTTGAACGAGTTGGAGTAGTTTGCGCTTGCTCATCATGGTATATGTCATGTTCAACCGTGCAAACTCGTATTGGTGCGATGGGAATATCTCAAGTTTCTCAATAAACCAGTCGTAAAGCGGACGGTGTACATCAAACTCAAGGGTGCAAATTGAGTGTGTTATCTTTTCAATTGAATCGCTCTGCCCATGGGCATAGTCGTACATTGGGTAGATACACCATTTATCCCCAGTGCGATGATGTTCGGTGTGGATTATCCTATATAGAATTGGATCGCGCAGCAACATGTTGGGATGTGCCATGTCGACTTTTGCACGTAGCACCTTTTCGCCATCCTTAAATTCACCATTGCGCATGCGCTTGAAGAGATCAACATTCTCATCAACAGAGCGATTTCTCCAAGGGCTATCTTTACCTGCTTGGTTTATTGTTCCTCGTGTTATGCGAATCTCCTCTTGGGTTTGATCATCAACGTAGGCAAGCCCTTTTTTTATTAAAACAATTGCCCATTCGTAGAGCTGTTCAAAATAATCGGACGCGTAGTATTCTCCCGCCCAGTCGAATCCTAACCAATGAACATCTTCTTTAATAGAATCAACGTATTCAACATCCTCTTTGGTTGGGTTGGTATCATCAAATCTGAGATTTGTTTTGCCACCGTAACGCTGGGCAAGACCAAAATTTAAGCAAATGGATTTGGCATGACCAATGTGTAAGTACCCATTGGGTTCTGGAGGGAAACGGGTAAGCACTCTACCTGAGTGTTTTCCTGTTCGAATATCCTCTTCAATAATCTCCTCAAGAAAGTTTTTTGATTTCTCCTCCAAACTTTCATTTCTTAAATTTTCACTTGACATCTGCAAAATTTTAGTTCTTAAAAATATAGAATGGCAAAATTAGAATTTTTTGGCGATATGTGTATATTAAGATTGGGGAGTAATTTGAAAACACTGTTTTTAAAAGATGCTGAAATGAGTTCTAAAATTAAAGCTAATTCTGGTTGCTGAGTGATATGTGAAAAAACCTGCTACTTTACTGTTTCCAAGTAGCAGGTATTCCGAAATCCTAACCTAATCAATGATTTATTGTATTGTAAAACTAAGATCGTATGATGTAAAGCTGATTTCGCATTTAGCATTCGAATCAGTAGTGCCCTCAAATTTCGTTATTTCATTGTTTTCAATAAGGGTTGTTGGTTTTTTCAAAAAACGTTCCTTGGGAAAGGTTATATCACCATAAGTGTTCTCGAATGATAAACTATAGTTAAGGGTTGGATCAATAGTCATACTTACCGAGCCATACTTGAAATCTCCTTTAAAACTTAAGAAATTGGCACCAAGTTTACTGATCTTAAATTCGGAATCGTAGGTATTGGGAAGATTAATTGAAGATTGAACAACACCAATATTCACCTTATTATACTTAGATTCTTTGCTTGAAAAATCGCTAACCTCTTTTAAGTCGTAAGTATCATTATAGCTCGTTTCGATAGCGAATGTAGCAACCTTATTCGCAGTGAATCCTGTGTACTTTGAATTATATTCAATTTTTGTAAAATCCTCTAGTTCAATACTACAATCGTAAAGATCAAATTTTCCGAGATTTGAATTTCCTTTCGCTTTCAGCGTTGTATACTTAGCACTCATATCAATACCATTAAGATTATCGATACTAAACTCATCATTATAGGATTCCAACGCTAACAGAGTAATTGCCTTGCTTGTGAGTTTTGAATACTTCGAATTAATTATCACCTTTTTAAGCTCATCGGTAAAAATCTTACAATCATAAATATCAAACTTAACATTCTGCCCTTTGCCAATATGAATGGTTGAGTATTTTGCATCAAAGTTGCTATTATCTCCAAAATCACCCATCTCGATATTTGCATTATATAGTTCAAAATTGAGTTTGCCTAGTAAATTTGGGGCTTTAACATTATTGTATTTGCTAAGAAGCTTAAAGGCAATACTTTCGGGAATCCAAATTGTATAGTTTGATTTAATTGATGATACAGAAGCCCACTCGCCATTCGAAAGTTTTGTTTTTTTGTAGAATCCCATGATTTGGATTGCGCCCTCACTAAAAACTGTATTGATTCCTATTTTTCCTGCCTCTTGAGTAACCTCAGGATTTTTAAAAACATTGAGAATCTTATCAATATCCTCCTTACCTCCACCTGAAATTAAAATCTCGCCGGCGAGTTTAATCTCGTTACTGCTCCATGTGTTTATTTGAAGATCGGAGTCGTACATGTTAAGTTCAAGTATATCGGATTGAGATACTTTAAAGGTTTTCTCAAATTTATCCTTAATCTCATCGCTATTTGCGAATGAATAATTTGCAAAGCAAAGTACGAATGCGAATAGTATGAGAATTCTAAATATTGATTTTACGTTGTCCATGATCTTTACTTTTTTCAATTTCGTTTAACATTCGCTCTAAGAGCATTATCTTTTTTTGGTATAAATCCATCAACGAGTTCACTAATTTTGGATTTGGTCCATTCTGCTTTAAATCTTTTGAGTAGTAGTTAATTAAATCGTTGATATACTGAATCTCCCTGCTCCCCGTTACAACTTGACTTGCATCGTAGGATGATTGCTTTATCAACTTAGAATAGGCTTCAATTTGACCTGTTAGCTGAATCTCTTGGTTGGCAAGGGATGGGTTAATATTTGCAAATAATAACGTTTGCTTATCACTCTTATTAAAGAAATAGACGAAAGTGAACGTTAGTATTAGTAGAACAGAAGCGGCAGCAACAATTCTAAATAGCAAAATATGCTTGCTTTTTTTACCAACATTTAACTCCTGCGAAATGCCTTTCCATAGATATTCCTCGTCAGGTTTCTCCACATCTAAGCTATTTCGATTCTCCCTTATGTACGATTCTAAATTCATGCCTAAACTTTTAATTCTCTTGATTTGCTCACAAATTCATCGCCTTTAAGCTTTTCTTGAAGAAGTTTCCTTGCCCGTTGGTACTGCGATTTAGAGGTTGACTCCGAAATACCAAGCATCTCGGCAATCTCTTTATGCATGTAACCTTCTAACAAGTAGAGGTTTAAAATCACTCTGGCTTTCTCTGGTAAAGATTTAATTGCCTCGTGAATAGCCTCTGGTGTAACTTCGGGGATTTCTTCATCATCGGTTTCCTCATACGCTATGTGTAAATTGTCTAAATTGGTAAAAGCCTGCTTTTTTTGCCTTAAATGGTTTAGCGATTTGTTTATTACAATCCGTTTTAACCATATACCAAATGACGATTCTCCCTTATAAAAATCCAAACTCTTAAATGCGCTAACAAACGATTCCTGAAGAATATCCTCAGCATCGTACTGATTAACCACAATTCGAACACAGGTGTTGTACATTGCTTGCACGTGCGATTTATATAGCCTGTACATTGCCTGCTGATCGCCTTGTCGCGCTCGTTCAATCAGCCTTTTATTGATATCAATTGTTTCGATGTCCAAATCCTGTTTTATACTATAAGAGACACAAGTAAATGAAAAAGACGGAATATTTCTATACTTTTATTTTTATTTGAAAAACTTTGGGCAAATTCGTACCCTAATTTATTTCTTAAAAATCGATTATTTATGGCAATCATCGAAATAGAGAATGTTGAGTTCCACGCTAACCACGGGCACTTCGCAGAGGAGCAAGTAATTGGTAATATTTTTTTAGTTGACCTAAGAATAGAATACAATTCCATTAAAGCCCAAGAAAGTGATAATTTAAAGGATACTGTAAACTATCAAAAAGCCTTTGAAATAGTTAAAAGGGAGATGGCTATAAAATCACATTTGCTAGAACATGTTGGCAATAGAATACTCGAATCTCTTACTAATGAACTAGTTGGCATTGAAATTGCAACAGTAAAAATATCAAAGGTAAATCCTCCTATGGGTGGCAAAATAGAAAAGGTTAGTATTACTCTTAGTAAAGTGGTAAAATAAAAGTGATAGGGTTTGCTAGAAAGATTTTTTTAGTATCTTTGCTTCCCAATTGCCTAAAACGGTATCGTGGCCGAGTGGCTAGGCAGCGGTCTGCAAAACCGCGTACAGCGGTTCGACTCCGCTCGATACCTCAAAAAGCCCCAGTTTTGGGGCTTTTGTTATTTTTCACGTTTATGTAATCCGCATTCTTTGCTATCCGCATTCTCCCACCACCATCTTCCGGCTCTTATATCTTCACCAGGAAAGATTTCGCGCGTGCATGGCTGACAGCCAATACTAGGATAACCTCTATCGTGAAGAGTATTATATGGTACACTATTCTCCTTGATATAATCCCACACCTGCTTTTCTGTCCAGTCTATAAGTGGATTTAACTTAATCATGCCGTTGGCATCGTCCCATTCAACCATTTGTGCCTCCGATCGAGTAATAGACTGATCCTTGCGGAGCCCGCAAATCCAGATTTCAGCACCGTTAAAGGCTCTTTTTAGAGGTACTATCTTTCGGATATTACAGCACTCTTTTCTGTTTTCGGTGCTGTGATAAAAAAGATTGATCCCTTTTTGAGCCACCATCGCCTCTACCTGCTCGCTGTTTGGGGAATACACCTCCATTTTAATCTTATACCTTAAACAGGTTTTCTCAATTAACTCGTAGGTTTCATAAAAAAGACGTCCAGTGTCAAGTGTAAATATTCTCGTTTGGGAAGCAATCTTCACAACCATATCGGTAAGCACCTGATCCTCTGCCCCAAGACTTGACGATAAAACAATTCTACCTTTAAACTCGTATAAAAACCACCTAAGAATTTCATCATTGGTTTTACCCTTGAGTTTTAGAATTAATTCATTAAAAACATTTTTATCCATGGTACAATTTATGTAAGTATAATCAGCAAAAATATCAGCTTTCGAAATTAAACAATAAATTAATATTTGTGTTCTATCAAAAACATTGGCATTTTATTCATAAAAATCATAACTTTCGCTTTGCAATTTTGTTTTATAGTTTAAATTTGAGTTTTAGTAATTAATTTTGTGTTCTTATAAAACAATGAAATTATGAAAAAGATTTTTACACTAATATTAAGTTTAGCCTTTGCGCAAGCATTTGGGCAGACCCCTGCAATTGTTATGCAGGTAGTTTCTTCATCTGGTGGTTACTATAAAGATGTAGCATCAGGGTTAAATATTAGTTGGACCATTGGGGAACCAGTAATCGAAACTATTAAAAATACTGATGGATCTGTTGTCCTAACTCAAGGCTTCCAGCAAGGTAATCTTTTTACTACCGATGTCCCTAATACCGATTTACCTTCACTCAATTTTAGGATGTACCCTAACCCAACTATTAATAAAGTTTGGTTTGAGGTAAACAATCAAAAGGCAAAAGGTGATTTTTTGGTTGAGGTGTATGATATTACTGGCCGAAAAATGATTACTCAAAATCTTGGTCAATTCGAAGATCAAGCAATAAAGGAATTGTCGGTTGCATCTTTAAGGTCAGGAATTTACCTTGTTAAGGTTAGAATTGGTAATTACAATAGCGATGTAATTAAACTTATTAAAGAATAATCCATAACCTTAATCTTCTTTTTAAGGCAGATAAATGTTAATCATTTATCTGCTTTTGGTTTTTGTAATTTTTTTTAAACTCTCTAACCCTATTTATTCCGACTTTACCAGATTCACTTATTCCTGTGAGTTTGTTCCAAATTATAAATTGAGGTTAGAAACTGAATTTGAATTTTACTATGAAACATAATTTAGGTAATTTTTGTTTTATGGCTACCTGTTTTTATTTCGTCACCCAACTAAACCTAATCACTATGAAAGTAACTAATACCTTTTTTAAACCAATTATCTTTATTTTTTTACTTTTTACCCAAATTATTGGGTATTCACAAGTACCACATGGGTTTAATTACCAAGCTGTTATTCGCGATGGTAACGGAACACCTATTGCTAATAAAGTGATAGGGTTGAGGATTTCTCTCCAAGACGCAGCATCAAAAGTACTGTACGCTGAAACACAATCGCCCTTGACCAACACTAATGGTGTTATTTCAATAACCATCGGTTCCGGAACTCAGATTAGTGATAGTTCATTTACTAGTATCCCATGGAAAACAGGAGAAATTCTTGTTAAAATTGAGATAGACCCGGCTGGTGGTACTACTTATGTCCAAATGGGTAGTCCAACCAAATTACAAGCCGTCCCCTACGCATATTATGCAGAAAATGTTAAAGAAATTACAAGCCAACCAAATGCACTTAACGATGATCCTATCTTCGAGGTTAAGAATAAGAGCGGGCAGGTGGTATTCGGCGTGTATCAGGAAGGTGTTCGGGTTTATGTGGCTGATACTCAAATCAAAGGAGCTAAGGGAGGATTCGCTGTAGGCGGGCTATCCAATCAGGCTAAAGCAGGACAGCAGGAGTACTTCCGTATTACCCCCGATAGTGCAAGAATTTGGGTTAAGGAGGTGCCATCAATTAAGGGCGCAAAAGGAGGGTTTGCTGTGGGTGGTTTATCCAATCAGGCAAAAACAATAAGATCTCGAAATTTAATGCTAATTGCAACTGATAGTGCACGTATTTGGGTAAACGATGCAGTAAAAGGTGCAAAGGGTGGGTTTGCTGTGGGTGGTTTATCCAATCAGGCAAAAGGCTCATCATCGAGGTTTCTAAGTTTAACCCCACAAAATTCATTTATAGGACAAGATGCCGGTAAATCTATTACAACCGGTTTATACAACTCTTTTATTGGTTACCAAGCTGGGTTATCGAATACTGCGGGTAGAAGTAATATTTTTATAGGATATCAGTCAGGCTATAGTAATATTGGTGATGTGTTTGGGAGTTATGGTCACCTCAATATTTTTGTTGGAAATCAAAGTGGTTACTCAAATACTACTGGTCTCGGGAATATTTTCTTAGGAGAAAAAAGTGGCTACCAAAACACCGAAGGTTCAAGGGATGTATTTATTGGTGTGCAAAGCGGACAGGCCAACCTAACGGGTCTATACAATGTCTTTATAGGTTATCAAAGCGGTTGTTTTAACACCACAGGTTCACGAAACGTTCTTTTAGGGAATGCTGCTGGTTTTCATAATACTACAGGACAATCGAATATAATGATTGGAGATGGGGCTGGCTGGAATAATGCTAACGGTAGTAATAATATTTTTCTGGGGGGAAACACTGGAGCAAATAATACAACGGGAAACAGCAATGTGTTTTTAGGTGTTGAGTCGGGATATAATAACATTGGAGGATATAGCAATACTTTTATAGGGCAATCAAGCGGTACTTCTAATACCGAAGGATTTTCGAATATCTATATTGGTGCTCATAGTGCCGAAAGAACGGCTACTGGTACTAATAATGTTATTCTTGGTTCTTATGCAGGTAGCTATTACGCCATAGGTAATACTAACGTAATGATAGGTTCAAATGCAGGTCTATATAATAAAGGGAACAATAATGTTTTTATTGGTTCAAATGCGGGATATTTAGAGGCGGGAAGCAATAAACTTTATATTACAAATACCTCAGATTCAACACCATTAATTTTTGGTGATTTTAGTAAGGATTCTCTGGCGATTAATGGAAAACTATGTGTTTATGGATTCTCTGGCGGTACAACTGGCTGGAACTCCCTAAGCGATGCAACTCTTAAAACAAATATTGCTACACTTTCAAATTCACTAGAATCGGTTCTTCAACTTCGAGGGGTAAAGTATGAATGGAAGGATAAATCTACCTTCGATAGTCGACAACATATCGGATTTATTGCCCAAGAAGTTAATGAAATCGTCCCCGAAGTTGTTAGTCAGATCAATGGTAAATTCGCTATAGATTATGCGCCCTTAACAGCAATACTAGTTGAAGCCATCAAAGAGCAGCAGCAACAAATTGAAAAGCAAAAAAGTGAATTGGATTACCTTAAAGCCAAAATTTTAGAAATTGAGGCAATGCTCAAGAAGTAAAAAAGGCTTCTTTATTTTACTCTTTAATATGAAACTAAAAAAGGATAAAGTCAGTAAGATTCAGAAGTTGAGTTGCACTTTTTCTGGTTTTGTTGTGCTTTAATCCCATTAGCATTGGATCTATGGGTGACAAGGATATGTGTAAGAACGTATTAATTCTTTTTCAAAGTACTGTCTATTTATAGATAAACAAGGGAAAAAGCATTTTTGCATAATTTATTTTGATTCTATGAAATTTTTGTAATTTGTAATGTTTTTTGCAACCACCTATTTAGCAAAATGTCTCACTAAATTAAAGACTATGAAATTTCGAATTTTACAATTTATCATTCTCCCTTTTGCATTTTTATTTATTTGCCAAGTTGCAAACTCGCAGATTCCAAAAGGGTTCAGCTACCAAACTGTAATACGTAATTCCAGCGGACAGCCATTAGCTAGTCAAGATGTATCTATTCGTATAACGCTTACAAATGACACTGGAACCCCAGTTTATTACAGCGAAATACATTCGAAAACTACTACTCCTCAAGGAATTGTTAATTTAACAATTGGGGCAGGAGTTGCTCAAAATCAAGGAGATATTAATAATGTAGTGTGGAAAGATGGAAATATTTGGGTTAAAGTAGAGGTTGATAAAAAGGATGGTGCGGGATATATTTCTATGGGTTTGACCCAACTCCAATCTGTTCCTTACGCCCAATATGCTGTTGATGGTACATGGGTCTCAGCACATTCAGTAACCAGTAGCATTACGGCTGGTCCTGATGATCCAATCTTCGAGGTTAAGAATAAGGATGGGAATGTTGTATTTGGAGTATATCAAGGAGGTGTAAGGGTTTACGTTGAAGATGCTATTATCAAGGGAGCAAAAGGAGGGTTTGCTGTGGGCGGCCTCTCAAATCAAGCAAAAGCCTCAACCGAATACTTCCGTATTACCCCCGATAGTGCACGTATTTGGATAAAAGAAGTTCCTTCTATAAAAGGAGCAAAAGGAGGATTTGCTGTGGGTGGACTTTCAAATAAAAAAGTAACTAATAGTGATTATTTTAATGTCACTCCCGTTAGTACACCTCTCATAATTAATGATAATGCTCAACTATTATGGTACCCATTGAAAGAGGCATTTTTAGTTGGTCGAGTCCAAGTACTTGATCCTGCTGATGTAGGATTTAATTCCTTTTCTTCAGGTTACCACTCTAAAGCAAAAGGGGACTATTCACAGGCTATGGGATATAACACCATCGCATCCAATACTTATGCTACAGCCATAGGTGAATCATGTCTTGCTAGTGGACTTTATTCCTTCGCCTTTGGTTCGCAGGCTCAAGCTACTAATACAAATAACATAGCAATTGGCTATCAAACAGAATCTTCAGGAACTTCAGACTGTTATGCTTTTGGAAAACTAGCCAAAGTTTTATCGAATTCTTCCAACAGCTATGCTTTTGGAAATTCTGCACAGGTACTTTCTTATTCTACAAACAGCTATGCTTTAGGCAATACATCATTAGTTACGGGATCAACAGATTGTTACGCTTTTGGAACAAACTCATCAGTTTCAGGGGGTCTTAACAGCTATGCTATAGGAAGCAATTCAAAAGTTGCGTATGGTTCTAATACAGCCTGGGGAAGCTATGCTATTGGTGATCATGCAGAATGTTATGGTCAGCGTGCATATGCATTGGGCAGCCATGCCAGAGCTTTGAATAACGATGCTATAGCTTTTGGTACAAATACGAAATCAACAGCCTATGTCTCAATTGCCATTGGAGCAAACGGTTCTAATGCTGACACAACATACGCTACAGGGCAAGCTTCAATTGCAATGGGGTATGCTGCTAACTCTGGAGGACTAAGTTCTATTTCTTTAGGTACTCGAAGTATAGCAAGTTCCAATTATTCTGTAGCTATAGGTAATCAGGCTGAAGCCACAGCAATCAATGCTACGGCTATAGGTAATGGTGCTATTGCAAATACCAATAATAAAGTTCGGATTGGAAATACTGCCGTTTCTGTTATTGAAGGTCAAGTAGCCTTTACTTCTGCATCGGATATGCGATTGAAAAAGAATATCAAAGATTTAAACAGTGGCTTAGATTTTATACTGAAACTTCGTCCTGTTGAATTCCAGATGAAACAAGGTGACGATAAAATAAATTATGGTTTCATTGCTCAGGATATTGAAAAACTAATTGGTACTAATAATAGTATGCTGACCATTGGTGGTGATGCTGACCGTACCCTTGGTCTTCGATATACTGATTTTATTGCGCCTTTAGTAAAAGCATTACAGGAACAGCAGGCACAAATTGATGCTTTAAAAGCCGAAAATACTCAACTCAAAAACGACGCTAAAGAGATTCAAAACCTCAAGGCTGAACTTGAAGCAATCAAGAAAATGCTTAAAAAATAAAATGCAATTCACATTTTAATATAGTCCCATCAAAAACTTGATGGGGCTTTTTTGAAAAATCCCATAGATGCTTGCTGTCATTTTCATAGACTGAAATTTGATAAATAACCAATGTGTATTATAACATTTTAACAAATAGTTTGTTTTTTTATCTTAAACACTCGTTTAATTTTTATTAACCAAAAATCCTTATGAGAGTACATGTTTCTATTTATAGACTTATCTCTATTTTTTCGATACTCTTACTCCAAATTGCGGCATTCTCACAGGTTCCTCAGGGAATTTCCTACCAAGCGGTTATCCGCGATGGCAACGGAAAACCCATTGCCACTAAAAGTATTGGGGTTCGAATTACCCTTGAGAATGCTTCGGGTGTAGCCTACTACACCGAAACACAAACCCCTACCTCTAGCAGCGAAGGCGTTATTACCCTAAATATTGGGAGCGGAATAAAGGTAGGAGTTAATACTTTCTCGAGTATCCCCTGGATGAATGGTGATGTATACATCAAACTTGAAATTGATCCTGCAGGGGGTAATGCTTATACCTCTATGGGTAACCATACTCAATTACAATCAGTTCCATATGCTTTATATGCAGAGAACGCAAAGGAGATAGTCAGCGCACCCACCGCTCTTGACGATGATCCTATTTTCGAGGTGAAAAATAAGAGTGGTCAGGTAGTGTTCGGCGTATACCAAGGAGGTGTACGGGTTTACGTAGAGGATGCTCAGATCAAAGGGGCTAAAGGGGGATTCGCTGTTGGTGGACTTTCAAATCAAGCAAAGGCAGGACAGGCAGAATATTTCCGTATTACCCCAGATAGTGCTCGTGTATGGGTTAAAGAAGTTCCAACGGTTAAAGGAGCCAAGGGGGGATTCGCTGTTGGTGGACTTTCAAATCAGGCTAAAGCGGTTGTCTCCAGAAATATGATGTTCGTTGCACCAGATAGCGCAAGAATCTATGTAAACCAAACTGTAGCAAAAGGTGCTAAGGGAGGATTTGCCATTGGCGGGCTATCAAATCAAGCTAAGGGTTCAGCGGATCAATTCCTCCGACTTACTTTGGATAACTACCTCATCGGGCATCAAGCGGGAAAGAACTTAACTACAGGACTTTATAATTCGTTCATGGGCTACCAGAGCGGACAGGCAACAACAATAGGTTCCAGCAACGTGTTTCTAGGCTTTCAAAGTGGCTATACCAATACAACTGGAACTAGTAATGTGTTTATTGGCTATCTAGCCGGTTATAACAATAATGCTAGCTACAATTCTTTCATCGGTTATCAAGCAGGTAAAGCCAATACCACTGGGTTATACAACGCATTTATAGGTTACAATGCAGGGCAATCCAATACCATAGGATCTAGTAACGTGTTTATAGGAAACCAGAGCGGTACTAACAGTACGAATGGTTCTAGCAACGTCTTTATTGGCGATAGCGTAGGGACAGCTAATACATCAGGGGACAAAAATGTATTTCTAGGGAATTTTGCTGGTAAAAACAATATTTTTGGAGCAGATAACATATATATCGGCTTTAAGTCAGGCTATTTAGGGCAATATGGAGGACAAAATATTTGCATTGGAGATTATTCCGGATATAATAATACAACCAGTCAGAATTTATTTATTGGAGAATATGCTGGTGAAAAAAATACTTCCGGTGGCAGAAATTCTTTTGTTGGTTTCTTTGCCGGGCAGGATAATCAAACCGGGCAGCTAAATTCCTATTTTGGTCAGTTTGCTGGGATGAATAATACCCAAAGCTATAATACTTTTATTGGATACTGGGCCGGTGGAAGCAATGTTAACGGAGAAAAAGATACATACTTAGGTTGGCGAGCTGGTCAGGGAAGTAGCGGGTCAAATAACGTATTTTTGGGCTACCAAGCAGGAGAGGGAAACACCGGAGGAAGTAATGTGCTAATTGGTTACCAGGCAGGTTATTATTCAGGGAATAAGTCTAATGCCTTATACATCTCCAATTCTTCAACAACAACCCCGTTAATTGGTGGAGATTTTAGTGCAGCAAGGGTTGGTATCAACCGTATGCCAACTACCTATACTCTTGAAGTTGGTGGTACAATTTGGGCTAATGGTAGCACTATTTCTGCAGGTGCTTCTACATGGTCGGACTCCCGTTTTAAAACAAATATTGTAACAATAACAGGTGCTCTTTTTAATATTTGCAGTTTACGAGGCGTCACATACGATTGGGATAATAGAAAAAGTAGTACCCTTAATTTCCCAAAAGGAAAACAAATTGGTGTAATTGCTCAGGAGGTTGAAAAAATATTTCCAGAATTAGTTATCACTGGAGATGATGGATATAAATCTGTGGCATATGAAAAAATGTCAGCAATATTTATTGAGGCATTTAAAGAACAGCAATTACAAATCAAAAATCAACAAACTGAAATTGAAACACTTAAAAATGAAATAACTGCAATTAAAGCTTTACTAAAAAAGTAAATTAATAGAAATAACCATCAACCCTATTCGGTTTTTAAAACCTGATAGGGTTTTTTTATTGTGTTTGTTATCTATTTTGAAAAAAAAACGGACTTGAAAACAATTTAATAATATATTTGTTTTACATTAAACACTTGTTTAGCTTTTTTTAACCCTATAATCTTATTCTACTATGAGCGCAAATGGTACCATTTCCAGACTTATTGCCGTTTTCTTGGTATTATGTTTTCAAATGACAGCATTCTCTCAGGCACCTCAGGGAATTAATTACCAAGCTGTAATCCGCGATGCATCGGGCACTCTAATTGCCAACCATCAAGTTGGACTTAGAATTACATTACAGAATTCAACTCCGGTGGTCTACTTTACTGAGAATAAAACCCTGACTACAAATGGTCAAGGAATAATCAATCACATCATTGGAAGTGGAACCGTAACATTTGGCGTTTTCTCAAGTATTCCTTGGAGTTTAGGTGATATCTACATTAAGGTGGAAATTGACCCTGCAGGAGGAAATGTTTACTCTCAAATGGGCGAACCAACCAAATTTCAATCAGTTCCATACGCACTGTATGCTGCAAATAGTCAACAAGGGCCAGCCGGTATTGACGGCGTTTCAATTCAATGGCTAGGTACTTTTTCAACAGCACCAAGTTCTCCAACAAAAAACCAAGCATACTATAATTCTACTGATAAGAAGTCATACGTGTATGACGGCTTGTCGTGGTCAATTATCACTCAAGATGGGAGTCAGGGTTCTGCTGGACCACTTGTCTCAGGAATAGATGGGCAAACCCTTCGTAATAACGGCACAACTTGGGAGGCAAGCAGTTTGCTTTTTAGCGATAAAACCAATAGTAGAATTGGTATTAATACAGCTTTTCCTAGTACAACTTTGGATATCAACGGATCTTTGCATTTGGGTGGACATCTTTTCGATTCAGGAAATTCTTCGGGTTCTGCTGGAAATGTTTTGACTCAAACCTCTGGTGGTATAGCATGGCAAGTCCCTGCTGGCAATATCACTGGGACCGGAACTATCGGGAGTATGGCTCTTTGGAGCGGTACCTCTACATTGAGCAGCCTACCTAATCTCACATTCTCCAATAGTCTATCGGTCACCGGTATAGCAACCGTTAACCCCGATGACCCAATTTTTGAAGTTAAGAATAGCGCAGGAGAAGTATTATTTGGCGTTTACCAAGAAGGGGTAAGAATAAACATTAAGGATGGCGTTATCGCCAAAGGGGCAAAAGGTGGTTTCGCAGTAGGAGGGCTCTCCAACCAAGCAAAAGGCAATCCCGTGGAGTACATGAGAATAACACCCGACAGTGCTCGGATATGGGTAAAGGAGGTTCCTTCGGTAAAGGGTGCAAAGGGTGGTTTTGCAGTGGGTGGACTTTCGAACCAAGCAAAGACAACCGTTTCAAGCCAGTTAATCCAACTTACCCCTAATAACTATTTTATTGGTTACCTGAGCGGCAGCTCAATAACTTCAGGTTTGTACAATTCTGTGTTTGGTTATACTGCGGGCAAAGCATTGAGTTCCGGTAGTAAGAATACATTTTTAGGAAATCTGGCTGGTGTGAATACTACGACAGGTTACTCCAACGTCTTTCTTGGTAATTTAGCTGGTAGCTCAAATATTTCTGGTTTTCAAAATATTGTAATTGGAGAATCCTCCGGACTATTTAATAATGGTTCTAACAATATTCTTATTGGAACCGAAGCAGGCAAAGCATCCACCAATGCAAATAGTGTTGTATTTATTGGTAACGGTGCTGGTTCTAGTGATAATAGTGGCTTCCCAAATACCTTTATTGGAAATAAAGCGGGTTATCAAAATACAACTGGCGGTCAAAATGCTTTTATGGGTAATTACAGTGGCTATAGCAATACCACTGGCTATAGCAACGTATTTATCGGTAACATGTCAGCATATAGCAATATTGATGGAGCGCAGAATATAGTGATAGGGGAACAAGCGGGTTCGAGTAATGCACATGGTAATGGAAATGTTTTCATAGGATATAATTCAGCCCAAACAGGTACATCCGGCGGTGCGAATACTTTTCTGGGAAATTATTCTGGCGTCCAAAATACAGGTAGTTATAATACTTTCCTTGGAAATGGTACAGGAACTTTAAGTACTTCTGGAACAAACAATGTATTCATTGGATATATTTCAGGACAAAACAATGGCTCGGGGACTGGGAATATTTTTGTTGGAAGTAATTCTGCTACTAATATATCTGGTGGAAATAGTAATATCTTTTTAGGTGTTTACACAGCAGGAATGAAAACTGCGGGGAACGACAACCTCTTTCTGGGAAATTACACGGGTTTATATAATTATACGGGTAGTGGAAACGTATTTATAGGTAGCAATGCTGGTTACTATGAAAGTGGTTCAAATAAATTGTTTATTGATAATCAAGATAGGGGTAGTGAAGCATTGTCAAAAACTAATTCATTAGTTTATGGTGAATTTGATACAAAGATTGTTAGGATAAATAGCAAACTAGGGATTGGAACAGCTTCAAATCCTGTTGAAGCATTGGAAGTCACAGGTAATGCTAAAACATCCGGCACCTTAACGGCAGCTGGATCATTCGCATTGCCGATTACCACAATAGCCGCAAATACAATTCTTGATGCAACTCACTATACGGTTCTTGTAAATGCGAATTCCGTTACCATCACATTACCGGCAGCGAATACCTGTTCAGGAAGAATCTATATTATAAAGAAAATAATAGCAGCAGCGGGTACTGTGACAATTGATGGGAATGCAAGCGAAACTATTGATGGTGCTTTAACACAACCATTAACTGTCCAATACCAGAAAATGGTAATTCAATCTGATGGCTCAACCTGGTTTGTAATAAATTAAACCTATCTGCCTTAATTGAAAGATTCTTTATTGTATTACAAAACCATAAAATTTGCGATCCTTATTTTAATTAAAAAAGAGAGTGGAACTTATAAAAAAGTTGTGTTCTCTTTTTTATTTGACCCCTCCCGCCCTTTATCAAAAATAATCCTTATCACTTTACACCAATCTACCTATTCTACAATTTTCTCTTATCAAACTAAAAAATAATATTCTAAAAACATTTCAAAACCTAATTGAACTAAATTCAGTTAGTTTTTGTATTGTTTTTGCCCTAAATCCAGTGTTTCTTAATATTTTCTCTCTTTTAATCAAAAAGAGGAAACAAGTATAAACTTCTTTTTGTTATTGATATATCTTTCCAACCTACATAAAATTCATTTGAATATGAAAACGAATTGGATTGCCTGCAAAATTGTGCTTATTTTCTTTGCGCTTTGCATGCAAATAATAGGATTCTCACAGGTTCCACAAGGAATCTCTTACCAAGCAATTATCCGCGATGGCAGCGGAAAACCGATTGCAAGTAAAAGTATCGGAGTGCAGATTACTCTTGAGAATGCCTCGGGTGTGGCCTACTACACCGAAACGCAAACCCCTACCTCAAGCGGGGAGGGTGTTATCACCCTGAATATCGGAAGCGGAACTAAGGTGGGAGTTAATACATTTTCAAGCGTTCCATGGATGAATGGGGATGTATATATCAAACTTGAAATTGATCCTGCTGGTGGTAGCGTCTATACCCCAATGGGTAATCATACTCAATTACAGTCTGTTCCTTATGCTCTCTATGCAGAGAACGCTAAGGAGATAGTTAGTGCTCCCACTGCACTTGACAGTGATCCCATCTTTGAAGTTAAGAATAAGAACGGTCAGGTGGTGTTCGGCGTATACCAAGGAGGTGTGAGGGTGTACGTGGAAGATACGCAGATCAAAGGAGCAAAGGGAGGGTTCGCCGTGGGCGGGCTTTCAAATCAGGCTAAAGCGGGACAGGCAGAATATTTCCGTATTACACCCGATAGTGCCCGTGTATGGGTTAAAGAAGTCCCTACTGTTAAAGGAGCAAAGGGAGGATTCGCTGTTGGAGGACTTTCAAACCAAGCCAAGACGGTTGTCTCTAGGAATATGATGTTCGTTGCGCCAGATAGCGCAAGAATCTACGTTAACCAATCTATTGTTAAAGGGGCTAAGGGAGGATTTGCCGTTGGAGGACTTTCAAACCAAGCCAAGGGTTCAGGGGATCCGTTTCTACGACTCACTCCTGATAATTACTTTATTGGACATCAGGCTGGAAAAAGCATTACCACAGGACTCTATAACTCATTTATGGGCTATCAGAGCGGACAGGCAACTACAACAGGCTCTAGCGATGTGTTTTTAGGTTTCCAAAGCGGATTTAGTAATGCTGACGGTAAACGCAATACTTTTCTTGGTCATAAATCTGGATATATGAATACTAGCGGATTTAGCAATGTGTTCATTGGTGATAGTACAGGGTTCGGCAACTTAACTGGGCAGTTTAATGTTTTTGTAGGATCTAATACTGGTGTTATGAATACAACAGGTATCTACAATTCATTTATTGGATACCAAGCAGGGTTTAGCAACTCTGCTGGGGCAAATAACGTATTCTTAGGATACCAGACAGGGTATTCCAACCTTACAGGTATGAATAACGTTGCGGTAGGTAACCTCGCAGGGTTCTTAGGTACTACTGGTGCTAGCAATGTCTTCCTTGGTGACTCCGCAGGGTATGGAAATACCAACAGCTACAACGTTTTCCTAGGAAAAGGGAGCGGTAAGGCAAACACTGGTCTATACAACGCATTTATGGGCTATCAGGCTGGACTGATGAATACTAGCGGGGCAAGTAACGTATTTATTGGCAACCAAACGGGGAGAAATAATACAAATGGAAACTACAACACCTTTTTAGGCTATCAATCTGGGCACTCAAGCAACTCAAGTTACAATACCTTCTTGGGATATCAAACCGGGTACTCCAGTTCTGCAAACTATAACTCCTTTGTTGGGTATCAAGCTGGGTTAAGCAATACAACGGGTACCAACAATGTATTTCTTGGCTATCAAACAGGATACTCCAACTTGATAGGTACGAATAACGTTGCGGTAGGTAACCTCGCAGGGTTCTTAGGTACTACTGGTGCTAGCAATGTCTTCCTTGGTGACTCCGCAGGATATGGAAATACCAACAGCTATAACGTTTTCCTAGGAAAAGGGAGCGGTAAGGCAAACACTGGTCTATACAACGCATTTATGGGCTATCAGGCCGGGTTGATGAATACTAGCGGGGCAAGCAACGTGTTTATTGGCAACCAAACGGGGAGAAATAATACAACTGGAAACTACAACACCTTTTTGGGCTATCAATCTGGGTACTCAAGCAACTCAAGTTACAATACCTTCTTGGGATACCAAACCGGGTACTCCAGTTCTGCAAACTATAACTCCTTTGTTGGGTATCAAGCTGGGTTAAGTAATACAACGGGTACCAACAATGTATTTCTTGGTTATCAAACAGGATACTCCAACTTGATAGGTACGAATAACGTTGCGGTAGGTAATCTTGCTGGGTATCTAGGAGCTAATGGGGCAAGTAATGTTTTTATAGGCGACCTTGCTGGATATGGCAACACCAGTAGTTACAACGTGTTTATTGGAAAGGAAAGCGGGAAGATGAATACTGGGCAGTATAATGCATTTATGGGTTATCAAGCAGGGCTTAATAACACTAGTGGAACAAACAATGTGTTTATTGGAAATCAAACTGGTTTTAGCAATACAACCGGAGGTTATAACACTTTCTTAGGCTATCAAGCTGGTTTCAGTAATAATGCGAGTTTTAACTCTTTCATTGGTTATCAAACTGGAAAGGCTAATACTTCCGGTCAATATAATTCCTTTATTGGTTATAATGCAGGTCTCTCAAATTCAACTGGTGCAAACAATGTATTTATTGGAAATGAAAGCGGTAGAACCAACACTGTTGGTGCTAGCAATGTATACCTCGGTAATCTAGCGGGTTATACAAGCAACGCAGATAACAATGTTTTTATTGGTAACGAGAGCGGAAGGTATAATACTTCTGGTGCTGATAATGCATTTATGGGCTACTTTGCTGGACGTGCAAATACTACAGGATACAGTAACGTTTTTATAGGAAAATCGAGCGGAACAAGTAATACCACTGGCTATTCTAACCTTTTTATTGGCGATGAAAGTGGTTTTAGTACCACAACAGGTTTCTCAAACCTTTTCCTTGGCGAGAATTCAGGGTATAGTAACCAAACCGGGCAACACAACGTTTTTATTGGACGCTTTGCTGGTTATTCTGGAACAGCTCTTAAGAACAATATTTTTATTGGAGATAGCGCTGGATACTTATCAAATGCTGCATTTGCAACCAATAACGTATTTATTGGATATGCTGCAGGTAAGAAAACTCAGAGCTATAACAATATCTTTATTGGCAACCTAGCTGGTTGGAATAATGCAAGTGGGCAAAACAATATCGCAATTGGCGATAAAGCTGGTTATGCCAATACCACCAGCCAAAATATCTTTATTGGTACCGAAGCGGGTTTAGTAAATACAAGTGGGTATTTTAATATTATGATGGGACGTTTTGCTGGTCATAGCAATACCACTGGCTTTCAACAAATATTAATAGGAGGATCCGCAGGAGGTTCACTCACAACTGGTAGCGAAAACGTTATGATTGGAAATACTGCCGGATCAGTTAATGCTACTGGAGTAGGGAATGTATACTTAGGAACTGCTGCGGGATGGAGTAATACTGGATCCTACAACGTAATTATTGGTTATAAGGTTGGTTATGGAGCATTTCAAACGGTTTCCAACAGGCTTATAATTGATGGTGGAGCAGTTACAACACCTCTTGTTTGGGGCGAGTTTGATAATAGAAGAGTGGTTATTAATGGTGTGAATACTGATAATCCTTCAAACTATACCTTCTATGCTAACGGAACTGCTGGTGGTGATTTTGCATGGAATAACTTAAGCGACTTAAGATTAAAGAAAAATATCAATACAATATCGGATGCGTTAGGAAGAGTAATGCAACTCAGAGGTGTTAACTTTGAGTGGAAGGATCCAAATTCTCTGGAAAAAGGTGTAAGAATGGGCTTCATAGCGCAGGAAGCCGAAAAGGTTATCCCCGAAGTAGTGAATAAAGAGGGTGAATTCTACTCAATGCAATATGCTCCAATAACGGCACTTCTTGTTGAAGCATTAAAAGATCAACAGAAAATTATTGATGAGCAGAAAAAAACTATCGAGAATCTTTCTGCAAAACAATCAACTACGGATCAAAAACTTGAAACTCTTGAAAAAGAGCTTGAACAGATAAAACTTTTGTTGAAAAAGTAAATTTCGATAAAAAACATAAAACCTGACAGAATCCAAATATCTGTCAGGTTTTTTTATTTCCATGATTTCAGTAGGGCTTTTGAATACGTCGGATTGACTCTACAATTCGTCAGATTGACCCAGCAATGCATCGGATCGTTCCTGCAATACGTTAGATCGTCCCTGCAATACGTTAAATCGATCCTGCAATACGTTAAATCGATCCTGCAATACGTTAAATCGTCCCTTAAGCTCGCAAATTGCGATAGTAACATCGCAAGATGTAAGATTAAGCTCGCAGGATGCGATATGAAGTTCGCAAGATGCGATAGTAAACTTGCCGGAAGGACTCTGCAATTTGCTAAATCGATCCCGAAAAGAGTTCCGAACTTTTAAAAAGTTCGGAACTCTAGGGTATAACTCACCAAATCAACCCTTAAGTTCGTTAAATCAAATCTGCAATACGCCGAACGAACCATTAAGCTAGCCAAACGAACGCTGCAAATTGCCAAACCGATCCGGAAAGATTTCCGAACCCTTAAAAAGTTCGGAACTCTTGGATATAACTCACCAAACCAACCCTCAACTTTATAGGAACGGGGAGCGTTTAGCAAGCAGTGCTATTCATACAATTAGTTCAAAGAACAACTTATACCAAAACAGGCAAAAACTAAGCGTATACAAGTTATTATATAAAAAACCTAGTAACCCATATAACAAAACTTCGTACAAAACAAAACTATTATATATTGTTAATATAAATTATATCTTTGATAAACAATTCCTGCGTGGCGAAATTGGTTAAAAGCAAGCCTTGCTGAGCTGGAGGAGAAACCAAAAGATATACAATATTTCTCATTTTGGATGTATAAATGAAATTTGGGTATATGCAAGGCTAAAACCACGGTGCAAATATTTAATTGATTAGAAAAGTATAAAATGTACATATCAAAAATTACAATCAAAGGATTTAGAGCATTTGATTCCAAAGGTGTTTCGATAGACTTAAAAAATAAATTAAATGCATTTATCGGATTAAATAGTACAGGAAAAACTGCGGCTTTAGAAGCATTGACAAAGGTTTTTGGTATTACAAAAGCAGAAAGAGATATTTTACGTCAGGATTTTCATGTTGCTTATGAAGAGGATGTAGACTCAATTGATGAGCGTTTCCTAACTATTGAAATAAAAATGAACTTTCATGATTCTGAAAAGGAATCAATTCCTCATTTTTTTACTCATATGCTTGTGGACGATGAAGGTGCTGAACCTTATATTCGAATTAGACTTGAAAGCAAATGGTATAAAAGCGAATATTCTGATGAAGGAGATGTTGAAACAACAATCTTTTTTATTACAGTTCCTGAAGGCGAAAATGAAGATGAGGATACTAAACGTATATTTCCAAAGCATTTGAAAGGATTAATTCAGGTTTTATATATCCCCGCCATTCGTAAACCAAGTGACCAGATTAGATATGTTTCAGGTTCAATATTGTATCGTGTATTACGACTTTTAAATTTTGACGATAAATTCAAAGGTAGCTTTAATGATAAAATCGAGGAAATAAATGATTTGTTTAAAGGACTTGATGAATTTAATGAAATTCAATCCTCATTAACATCATTTTGGGCTAAATTTCATAAAGACGAAAGGTATAAACAATCTAACTTAGGATTTGGGAATAGTGATTTAGATTCAATTCTAAAAAAGTTAGAAGTATCCTTTAGTCCTACTGAAACAAAAAGGTCTTTTCAAATAAATGATTTAGGAGAAGGTTACAGGTCTCTTTTTTATTTAACTCTAGTTTGTGCGTTATTAGAAGTAGAAGAAAAAATAACAAATGAAGATGAGGACAAAGTAAAACCGTTATTAACTATCCTAGCAGTAGAAGAACCAGAAAATCACATTGCTCCACAATTACTTGGAAGGGTTGTTAGTATTTTATCAAGTATATCTAAACAAGTTAAAACACAAGTATTCTTATCATCTCATACTCCCGCAATTATTAAACGGATTGACCCTGAATCCATTTTTCATTTCAGAATAGATAAACATTATAAATCAGAAGTTAATGCAATTTTGCTACCTGATGAAGCGGATGAAGCATATAAGTTTGTAAAAGAAGCTGTAAAAAACTATCCCGAAATATATTTCGCCAAGCTTGCTGTAATTGGGGAGGGTGATAGTGAAGAGGTGCTTTTTAATCGATTAATGGAAACAAACAAGGTTGATTTTGACGATAATATTATAACATTTGTTCCACTTGGACATCGCTTTGTTAATCATATTTGGAGGTTATTAAAAATTTTGAATATACCATATGTAACACTCTTAGATTTAGACATTGAACGTAATGGTGGAGGATGGGGTCGAATAAAATATATTCTTCAACAATTATTAGAAATTGGCTATAAAAAGGAGGTTATATTGAAAATTGAAGGTGGTGTACTATCAGATAAACGATTTTCTGAAATGCACACATGGGGTCATTCAGACAATAAACTAGATAGTGTATTGACATGGGTTAATTTTTTGGAAAGCTATAATGTTTACTATTCACAGCCATTAGATTTAGATTTTTTAATGCTAGAACATTATTCAGAAAAGTATAAAAAAGCAATACCTAAAGGCGGTGGTCCTCAAATTCCAGATAAAGTGAAAGAACAAGCAAAGTTTAAATTAAAATTAGATGGAGCAATACAAGCTACTTTAAAATCGGAAGAAGCTAAAGCATTAACATATACTGAAGAGCAAAAAGAATTAATGATTTGGTATAATTATCATTTTCTTGGAAGAGGAAAACCAACAACTCATATTTCTGCATTGTCTATTATGACAGATGAAGAACTAATTGAAAACATGCCTCCTGTTTTCGATAAAATGTTTGAAAAAATCAAAAAACTTATTTCATGAGGTATAAGAAAATAGAAGAATGGGTGCCTTCTGATAATTTGATTTTAGAAGATAATGCATTAATTACGGCTAAATCAGATTATAATACACTAGTTGTTGCAGGTCCAGGTGCAGGCAAAACTGAACTATTGGCACAACGAGCAAGTTTTTTACTGGAAACAAATGAGTGTATTTATCCCAAACGAATATTAGCAATAAGTTTTAAACGTGATGCAGCTTATAATTTAAAAAATAGAGTAGAAAAAAGGTGCGTAGAAAAGCTTTCTAAACGGTTTGATTCATTAACATTTGATGCATTTTCAAAATTAATTCTTGACCAGTTTTATCGCGGGTTACCAGTTGGTTATAAAGTACATTATCCTTACGATGTTATCCTTAATGAGAATGAAATACTTGAGATATATAAAGCAATAGACATCAATTTTCATAGTACTCATATTAAAAATGAACTCTTAGACTTTCATTACGAGATATTGCCAATTGAAAACTCTAGCGAAGCTAATAAAATTAGATTAAAAGCTTGGAAGCAACTTCTTGAAAAGAAAAGTTCTATCCTTAGTTTTAAAATGATAATGAGATTATCTCAACTAATCATTAATTCAAACTCGAAATTAAAGACTTATCTTCAAGAAACATACAGCCATATTTTTTTAGACGAATTTCAAGACACAACATTTCTACAATTTGAATTTTTAAACTCATGTTTTAAAGGTAGTCAAACTGTGTTTACTGCAGTTGGTGATGATAAGCAAAGAATAATGCTATGGGCAGGGGCTAAGCCAGATATTTTTGAAGCTTACAATAAAGAATACAATGCCAAAAATTTATTCTTAGAAATGAACTTTAGGTCAGCTCCTAGATTAGTAGAGTTGCAAAACCATCTCATATCAAAACTATTGAACAAGACAGACTTGGTAAAAGCTTCTACCAAATGGGATAAAAATAAGGGTGCAGCTTATGTATGGATATATGAAAGCCAGCAAAAAGAAACAGAGCATCTATTCAAAGTCGTCAAAAGTTGGATTGAAAATGATGCCTTAAAACCAAGAGACATATGTGTTCTTGTCAAACAACAACTAGGGGTTTATGCTGGAGAAATTATAGAATATTTTAACCACAATGGCATAAAAGCGAGAGATGAAAATCAGTTACAAGATCTATTGTCAGATGACTTAATTGTATTTATTTTAAATACTTTATCTCTTTTATCTGATTTAAAAAGTCTAAATGAAAAAACGCAAGCTTTAAATTTTCTTATTAATACCTCCTCTGTATATGAGGATATTGAGATAGTTAAACTAGAAAATAAATTTAACAAGTTTACACAACAACTTAGTAAAAAGAATTTAGAGCCAAAAGAGCTTGTAAGTGAAATAATTGATTTCGTTACAATTGATAGAATTAAGGCTAATTTTCCAAATTATAGAAATCCCAAGTTTTTAAAGGATATGTTAAATCAACTGACGGAATCATTGGAAAAATATAAAGAAGAAAGTGAAAATATTTATGAAGCTGTTCAAAAATTATTAGGAAAAGACTCTGTTCCTATCATGACGATTCATAAAAGCAAAGGGTTAGAGTATAATTCTATCATTTTTGTTGGTTTGGAAGATGGTGCGTTTTGGAGTTTTGAACAACAACCGGATGAAGACAAATGTGCCTTTTTTGTTGCACTTTCAAGAGCAAAAGAAAGAGTTGTCTTCACATTTAGCAAAACTAGAGCTGACAAATACGGTCGAGTAAAGAATCAAGGAATTGACAAAATTAAAGTGATTTTTGAGGAATTAAAGAATTCGAAAATAGTTGAATTTAAGCAAATTAAAGATGAGGTATAAAGTCCCCGTTAGCCCAAAACTTTAATTAAATAGTAGTAGTCACTCGGTTTGGAGTAGGTTAGCGAAGCGTACCTGCGTCAACTTATTCTTGCAGGCTTTGCCTGCATATTACTCACTGTTTAGGGAGTTCGGAATTCTAAACCACTTTGCGAGTTCGCTAAAAGTAAACCCCTATTAAATTAGGGCACATTAAAACGCTCGGAATCTTTATCTCATCAAAATACTGTATATTTGGTTAAAATTCTGTTTAATGACTGTCGAAAATACTAATATTGACATAGAAAAAATTGTTAATCATTGGATTGATACCTCAGAGGAGGATTTTCAAACGATGCTGAGCTTATATGATTCAAAATCTTATGGGTGGGCTCTGTTTCTTGGACATATTTCAGTGGAAAAGTTACTAAAAGCTGTTTATGTAAGTAAACTTAAAAAGCATGCTCCATTTCTACATAATTTATACAGATTAGCAGAGTTAAGCGGTATAAGCATGACCGATGAACAATCCGATTGGCTAGACAAAGTAACATCATTCAACCTAAATGCTAGATACGATGATTATAAAAGAGAATTTTATTCATTATGCACAGCAGAATTCACAAGAGAATGGATTGATAAAATAAAAATTCTAAGATCATGGATAAAACAGATGCTCTAAACGTTGCCAAAATATATGCCAGAGCAATCAATCAAAATTACAGCAATATAAAAGTCTTTCTTTTTGGATCCTATGCAAAAGGTAATTACACCGATGATAGCGATATTGACATTGCCGTGGTATTCAACGATTATAATAACCTTATGGATATACAATTAGAATTAATGAGATTAAGACGAAAGATTGATAGTAGAATAGAACCACATCCATTTAGGGCAAAAGATTTTGAATTGTCGAATCCACTTGTCAATGAAATATTACGATACGGGCAAGAAATAATAATTAACGCCGCCTAATAATAGGTTTTCGCTCGGCATTCTAAGACATAAGCAAATAAAATAGAATAACTATTCTTGCATTACCAAACAACCACCACCAACCAAAGCTAAACCAAAAATTACCTAGGCGTAATCTCCGCTAACTGCGTCAACTACCAAAACGCTAAATCCTATTGCTATACACCACAATCGCAAAATGCGTTAATATGAAACACCCCTGTATCTCAGCTATCGCATTTTGCGATAGTTTTATCATCCACCCTAAGTTCACCATTATACCAACGTTCCCCTCCTCTTTCTTGGTGTAACAACGCCTTAATTCATTACACAAAATAGCACAAAACAGCACACAGAGTTTTTTATGCAACCCTAGTTCAATTGATGAAAAATCAAAAATTCCAACAGGTCGCAAAACTATTTTTTAATATTTTATCAAAATTTGATACCGTATTTTGTTGTTTTTTGCTTTTTATCATATCTTTCTACTATTCAAAAGTTAATCTAAATTGATTATGAAACACCCATGTAATTGAGATCACATAAATACCGATGAACAAAATATGGGTGTTCCATCCGCTCAAGAATAGGTGTTAAAATCAATATCGTAAATTATTAAATATTAATAAACTAAATATTTAGTACGGATGAAAACAAGATCTTTTACATTCACATTGATGCTAATTATATTAGCACTCTGTGCAAACCTCGTGTACTCACAAGCCCCACAAGGTATCTCCTATCAAACAGTAATTCGCGATGGCAGCGGACAACCTTTAGCAAACCGTAATATCGGAATAAAAATTACCTTAGAAAATGCTTCGGAAGTTGCCTACTATGCCGAAACACATTCTAAAACATCCACAGGAGAAGGAGTTGTTACTTTAACAATCGGAGGGGGAACAAAAGAGGGCGTTAATACCTTTTCTAGCATTCCGTGGCAGAATGGGGATGTTTATGTCAAATTAGAAATTGATCCTAATGGTGGTAGCACTTACACCCCTATGGGACCTCATACGAAACTGCAATCAGTTCCATATGCGCTTTATGCTGCAAGCGGGCAACAAGGCCCTGCGGGGACCAATGGTATTTCGATTGAATGGCTAGGTTCCTTTAGTTCTGCGCCTGTATCACCCACATTAAACCAGGCTTACTACAACTCCACCGATAAAAAATCATACATATATAGTAGCACTGGCTGGACGGTTCTTGCACTGGATGGAACGGAAGGAATTCAAGGTCCTGAAGGGCCTCTTGTTTCGGGAACAACTGGACAAACTCTATATAATAATGGAACAACATGGACTGCAACATCATCATTAATCAACGATGGGGTGAATGTTGGAATTGGCACAACCCCAACCCAAAACCTTGATGTAAACGGGAACATGCGCTTACGGAGTACACTGTACGACTATAATAATACTTCGGGAACGCTGAATCAACTACTCACCAGAGGCACATCCGGTGTTCTATGGCAAACCCCTTCTGCTATAAGTATACCTAACGGAACAGGTACTAGCGGACAACTTGCATTATGGTCTGGAACAAATAGTTTGCAAGGAACTTCAAATCTTTCATGGGGAACAAGCTTACAAGTTTCAAGTTTGACCAGCGCAGGCTCTGACGATCCAATTTTTGAGGTGAGAAATAAGGATGGCAAAGTAGTGTTCGGTGTTTACCAAGGAGGCGTTAGGGTATATGTTGAAGATGCAGTGGTTAAAGGAGCAAAGGGTGGATTTGCTGTTGGTGGTCTTTCAAACCAAGCGAAGGCACTACCTGTAGAATATTTTCGCATAACCCCCGATAGTGCTCGTATCTGGGTTAAAAACACCCCAACGGTTAAAGGGGCAAAAGGAGGATTTGCTGTCGGTGGTCTATCAAATCAAGCTAAGGCAGGAACTCTAAATGAACTAATGTATATTGGTTCCGATAGTGCGCGTATTTATATCGATGATACACCATCAAAAGGAGCCAAAGGGGGTTTTGCTGTAGGTGGTCTTTCGAATCAAGCAAAAGGCGGTAGCGCTAACTACTTTAATGTTTCAACAAATTCAACCGGAAATATTTACCCAAGTCAGAAACGAGTAATGTGGTATCCTCTTAAAAATGCTTTCTTGGCTGGTCAGGTTATTATCGAAACACCTGATAGCGTTGGTGTAAATTCCTTTGCGACAGGATTCGAATCAAAGGCAAAAGGGAATTACAGCCAAGCATTGGGATATAATGCTATTGCTCGTGGACAATATTCTACGGCAATTGGGTATCAAGCTTTAGCACATAAAAATAACTCATTTGCCTTTGGTTATCAGGCCAAAGCAACATCTGATGATTCGTATGCCTTTGGTTCTGGGGCTCAAGCATCTGGAAATAAAAGTTTTGCCTTCGGTTCCGTTGGTATAGACTCAACCGGAACTGTAACCGGCAATACCAAAGCAACCGGAGATTATGCATATGCGTTTGGTTTAGGCTCTATAGCATCAGGAAAAGCATCGCTTGCTTTTGGAGCAAATAATATTGCTAGCGGTTCATTCGCCACTGCAATTGGATACAAAACAAATTCAGGGAACTGGTACTCAACAGCAATGGGCGGATATACAACTGCGAGCGGCTTTTACACTGTAGCAATGGGGTATAAGTCCACAGCATCAGGTATTGCTTCGTGTGCATTTGGTAACCAGTCAACTGCAAGCGGTGTATACTCGTTTGCATGTGGAGATGGTGCTAAGGCAATTGGCGCACGATCAGTAGCACTTGGTGCCTTTTCTAATGCTCAAGGAGCTTACTCTTTCGCAGTAGGTTATTCATCAATAACAGGTCCATCGGCAACCGCTGCTACCGCATTAGGTCGCGAGACAAATGCAAGCGCAACATACTCAACAGCAATTGGGTATCAATCTGCTTCGAGCGGAATATACAGCTTGGCTGGAGGCAATGTATCAACAGCAAGTGGAATATCATCCATAGCACTCGGTGATCATGCCAGCGCATCTGCAAACTATTCAATCGCCCTTGGAAGAAATGTTACCGCTTCAACACAATATGCTATTGCAATAGGAAATACAACAACTGCAAGTGGTGATAATTCTACGGCTTTTGGAAATCAAACAACAGCCGTTGGAAAATATTCTTTAGCCGTTGGTTATGGTTGCACAGCAAACGCCTATTCCTCTACAGCAGTAGGCTCTTATAATGTAATAGAAGGTACGCCAGGTTCTTGGGTTGCTACAGATCCAATATTTGCGGTTGGTAATGGAACATCCTCATCGAGTCTAAGCAATGCGGTTACTGTTTATAAAAATGGTACGATGAAACTGAAAAGCAATTTCTACCCTGATGCTGATAATGCGGCCACTTTAGGTACATCTTCTAATAGATGGAATATTCTTTATTCTGTGAATGGAACTGTAGCTACCTCTGATTTAAGATTAAAAGACAATATTATAGAGATATCGTATGGTTTAGCAGAACTTCTAAAACTTAAACCCGTTAGTTTTCTCTGGAAAAAAAGTCCTCAGGAAGGGAGAAAACTTGGATTTATAGCACAAGATGTTAAGCCAATTATTGGTGAAGTGGTTAATGAAGGGGATGATCCAGATAAAACATTAGGTATAAACTACAGTAGTATTATCCCCGTTATTGTTAAAGGGATGCAGGAACAGCAACAGATTATTGATAGTCAAAAACAACAGATTAATGAGTTGATGGAAGCCAATAAAAGATTATTAGAAAGGGTTGAGAAACTTGAAACTTTGAATAAATAGTAGACAATAAAAAACGGGCAGGTTCTAATCAACCTGCCCGTTTTTTATGCTTTACCTAAAAATGGATTATTCCTAATTTTTGAAGAATCATAAATATTGTCCAAAGAATTATTAATATCCAAACTAATGTCCTCAACCATGCTTTCCCTGTATGTGCATTAACATAACGAAGGAGTAATATTAAGACTAAAAGGATTAATATTATGTACTGCCAAAAATGAATTTTTGGTGTTGGAAAACTTCCTTGATAAAGCAATTCCCCCATTACATTAATTTTTATATCTGGTTTTACATTTGGTGGAATGTTTACAATTGTATAGGTATAACTACCATTCAAGTTATCCTTTGCAGATTTTACAACACCCTGCTTTGGATCTACACTAAACTTTATTCTCGATAAATAACCTGGACCGATTAAGTGTCCAAACTTATTCTTGGGTTTAACTATAATAGTTGCTATTCTACTTTTACTGTCGTGTGTTGTTGTGGCTGGGGGTGTGGTTATCGTTGCATCAATTTCTGTAGCACTAGGACTAATCTGTCCAAATTTAAAAACGGCAGAGTATTGTTTCTGTCTTTCAAATTTTCCATAACCCGGAATTTCCCCATTAACAATATATAATAACTGATAAATCCCTGTTAAATCAGTATTTTTATAATGTCCTGTAAATAACCCATTTGAACTTTCAGCAAGATCAATAATTTGACTTGTAGGTAAAAGTTCTTTATAAAATGAGCTATCGCTTTGAATTAGGTGTAAATATTTTGTTTCAGCACCTGATGCAACATCTTTTAATGAATCAGTTCTTCTATCAGTATAGTTCGCAAGTAAATCGCCTAAATCGTCTCCGGGTTTAAGAAGTACAACCTGAACTTTGTTTCCAGCACCTGTTAACGGTTTCCCTGCATAAGATATTTTAGCATTTAAATTAAGCGTATCACCTACAGTGTATACAGCCTTTTGAGGTTGACAGCTAAAACTAACAAAGTGATCATCAACAAAGCAGGTTAATGAGTATTTTTTTGAAGAAGTGCCTGAAAGTGTTAAGTTCCAATTACCTTCAGAACCTACTAATTCTGGTGTGAGGATTGGTAATGGCAAGCTAAGCGTTTTGTAAAATGTGCCATTTGTAACATGTACAAAGGAGGTTAAATCTTTTCCCCCTTTTTCGAGTTTAAATGTGACATTAGTAGCATTGGGATTAATGAATTCAAAGTACAATTTTGTTACATTTCCATTAATAGGAAACGAATAGGTTGTTCCTGTTGATGTAAGAAATCCTGTTTTTTGCGAAACAATCTGTGGGCTACTCCCCGATAGCATATTTGCGAATTGATTCTGGAAGAAATTATAAATATCACCTTCTTCTGCACCAGTAGTTGTTGTTAATGCCACTCCTCCATTTGCCTCTGCAATGTGAGCCAAGACTTCTGGTACTAATGTAATATCCCCCATACCTATTGTATAGTAATGGATGCTGTCAAGGCTATTACATGGTCCACTATTTAAAACGTAACCACCAGGTGAAAGAGTTACACCATCTGGGTTAACCAAAGGTTGAACATTCTGAAGTCCATCAGTAAACAGTAAAACCAACTTGCGAGCATTAATGGGATTATTATCATCAAGTTTTAACTTTGAGTTTAGTAAACCCTTTCCCATTGCCGTTAAAAAGGTTGGTCCTCTCCCAGACATATCTGCTTGAACAATAGAACTCGATCTTGTGGGATCAGAATCGGATGTTATTGAGATAAATCCAGCGTTCATTGGACTTCCGGGTTGTGTAATATTTGTGGAGAAATAAGTTGCCGCAATAGAGTCTTTATCCTGTCTAAATGTTTCAAGTTTTTGAACAAAAAGCAACACAGCATTCTTCAATACCTCCCAACGAACAATTGTCCCTCCCGGAACTGGAAGCGACATACTTCCAGACATATCCAAAACTAGTACAACTTTGATGGGATCGCGAAGAATTGGGAGGTAATATTTTTGTCTATCGGAAGTCCCATCACTACCACTAATTGTCTCGAGGTCTAATTCAATAAAGTTATTCACTTCTGGTCTACAACTGCTAGCGGCAAGCATTTCAACCTTACCATCAGTAGTGAAATTAATCGCTCCTTCGCTACAATTTGTAACCTGAGTAAAAATAAAAGATATATCAGATCTTGTGATACCGGCCTTTAATGGGATTGAAAAGGAATAACTTTCTCCGTATTTTGCGGGTGGAAGAGTGATAATGCACCCTGTATATGGAGCCGTTGAACAAGTTGAAGAGAGGCTTCCTCCAGGATAATCTGTAACTTCTCTGCTTATAATATTTTGAGAGTAAAGTTTATGATTAAAAGAACCCAGAAAAACTAACAAAAGGACAAATGGCAAAATATTTATACCTCTTCCCAAAAGGTATTTTTCAGTTTGGTAGTTCATGGCTTAAAAAGATTAGGTAAGTGAATGGTTTGTAAAAACTTACTGCTAAATACGTTGCACAATCTCCCCCACAAAATATCCAAAAATAAAAATACAAAAATATTTTATATGCAATTAAAATTTGCAAGGTTTTTTATGGTAAATGAAAATCTATTCTTCAGTTTATCATAAATATGTTTATTCTTCACTTTTGATTTAAAAAATTGTACGGACTAATCAAAAAGTTAATAAATCCTCAATGATTAAATATCAATAACGATTCTTACTAGCAAATTTGAAACAATCTTCACCCTGAAAAGGGTGATTCATTATTGTTCTAGGCAACATCCATGTGTAAAATAGAACTCATTAGAACTGACCGAATTTAAAATTTCCTAAAAATAAACTTCATTAGAACAATATTCATACCCTCTGTCTATAAATTTGTTAGAACTATTTAGTCTATATCAATAAAATGAAAAAGGTGACATATAATATCGAAATGATTGTCAAATATCTCCTCGGTATCGTTGTGATAGATTAAATATTATTATAAATTGACTGCTTATTAAAATCATCAATTTGGAAAAATTTTACTAATTAATATTCCCCAAATGAAAAGGATAATGTTAGTTGCGCTGTTTCTCTTAATGGTAACAGCAGCATTTAGTCAAACAACAAATGGTTTCAATTACCAAACTGTTGTCCGAAATGCAAGTGGAACGGCTCTATCAAATCAAACTGTAACGTTCCATATCATTTTAACGAATGGCGATGGTTCAATCACTCATTATTCTGAAAATCAGAATATAACTACAACTCAATTTGGTATTGCTAACTTGGTGGTTGGCCAAGGAACAGTTGAAACAGGTATATATAACAATATACCATGGAACTCTGGTGATATTGTGATGAAGGTTGAAATCAAACTTTCCGGAAGTTCAACCTTTACAGACATGGGGTCAGTTATTTTAAGGCCTGTTCCTTTTGCAATGTATGCGCTTAATGGCCAACCTGGACCTCAAGGGCCAAAAGGAGATCAGGGTATTCAGGGTGTAAAAGGGGATACGGGGGATCAAGGAATTCAAGGAGTTCCCGGTCAAGATGGTAGAAGTTTAACAAATAAAGGTACTTGGGTTTCTGGAACAACCTATTCACATGGGGATTATGTTTTTGCTTTGGGATCGGTAAACCCAAGTTCTATGTGGATAGTAAAATCCAATACATCTTTTGTTTCAAACACTCAACCTTCCAGTGATACGGGTAACTGGACAGAATTTGAAGCACCTGTTGGCCCTCAAGGGATTCAAGGAATCGAAGGGAAGGAAGGCCCCCAAGGAATACAAGGCCCTCAGGGGATTCAAGGGGTTGCAGGAACAGGTTTAACCAACAGGGGTAGTTGGAGTGGAAGTGTTTCTTACCTATCTGGCGATTATGTGTTTGATAGATCAACCGCTAGCGCCTCGGTAAATTCGATGTGGATTTGCCAACAATCCGTTACGTCTTCAACACAACCCTATCAGGATCTTGCCCACTGGGTTGAGTTTGAGGCTCCCGCTGGACCTCAAGGAATACAAGGTCCTCAAGGAGTTAAAGGGGATGCAGGGCCAACTGGTGATACGGGTCCTACTGGTCTTCAAGGTAATGGAATTTCACAAACCATTAATAATGGCGACGGAACCTATACTTTTAAATACACTGATAATAGCCAGTTTACAACTTCAAACCTTACAGGACCTCAAGGAGCAAAAGGAGATCAGGGAATTCAAGGCATTCAAGGGATAGCTGGAAATCCGGGTGCTGCTGGCTCTGATGGCATATCAATACAGTGGCTAGGAACACTTACAACAAGACCTGCTTCACCCACGCTAAATCAAGCCTATTATAATAGTACTACTAAACTTGCGGAAATTTGGACTGGCTCTGCTTGGGGTACCCTTGCTAAAGACGGAGCCACAGGAGCTACCGGTGCTACTGGTACTACTGGTACTACTGGTGCTACTGGTGCAACTGGACCAAATGGGATTTCAGTGCAATGGATAGGCTCTTTGGCTTTGCGGCCATCTTCACCAACATTAAATCAGGCTTACTACAATACTGTAACAAAAATATCAGAAATATGGAATGGCTCCTCATGGAATACGATTGCTCAAGATGGAGTTATGGGGGCAACCGGAGTAGCCGGATCGAATGGAACTAATGGAACTAATGGAACTAATGGGAGCAATGGCGTTTCAATTCAGTGGTTAGGAACATATACTATAGCACCATCATCACCAACGTTAAATCAAGCTTATTATAATTCCAACGATAAAAAATCTTATGTTTATAACGGTTCAACTTGGAATATTTTAGCTCAAGATGGCTCGACAGGTGCTCAGGGGATTCAAGGTATACAAGGTATTCAAGGAATACAAGGAACACAGGGACCTGCTGGTACGGGTCTTACAAATAAAGGGAATTGGACAAATGGGGCATCTTATGTTTCAGGAGATTATGTGTTTAATAGGTCTTCCTCCAATCCTGCAGTGAATTCAATGTGGATTTGCCAGTTAGCTCTTACTTCAACAGTTCAGCCCTACTCAGATCTTCCGCATTGGTCAGAATTTCAAGCACCTGCTGGACCACAGGGGCCACAAGGAAATACAGGGGCAACTGGGGCTAATGGAACGAATGGAGTTTCAATTCAATGGCTAGGAACTTTAGCAACTGCACCCGCATCTCCTACAATTAATCAAGCCTACTATAATTCAACAAGTAAAATATCCTATATATATAATGGATCTTCATGGAGTATTCTGGCTCAGGATGGCGTACAGGGGCCTCAGGGAATTCAAGGAATTCAGGGGCCTGTTGGGCCGCTTGTTTCAGGAACATCAGGACAGACTCTATATAACAATGGCTCAACATGGGCTGCCACCTCTTCCTTAATTAATGATGGTGTAAATGTCGGTATTGGTACAACACCAACTCAGAAATTGGATGTAAACGGTAGCTTGCGATTAAGAAGCACTCTTTACGACTATAATAACCTACCGGGTTCTTTAAATCAAATTCTTACTAAAGGAGCATCAGGAGTTCTCTGGCAATCGCTTCCTACTTTGGGCTTAACAAATGGGACAGGAACTTCTGGTCAGGTTGCATTATGGAGTGGTACTAATAGCCTGCAAGGTTTATCCAATATAACATGGGCATCAAGTCTTCAAGTTGCAAGTAACCTAACCGCCCTACCCGATGATCCTATTTTTGAGGTTAAGAACAAAGATGGCAAAGTTGTTTTTGGAGTATACCAAAGTGGTGTGCGTGTGAATTTTGATGATTCACCTACTGCGAAGGGTGCAAAAGGGGGATTTGCTGTTGGAGGCCTTTCAAACCAAGCAAAAATAGCACCCTATGAGTATCTTCGTATATCACACGATAGCGCAAGAATCTATGTAAATGATGCATTAGTTAAAGGAGCAAAAGGGGGATTTGCTGTTGGAGGCCTTTCTAATCAAGCAAAAGGAGGTGCTAATAATTTTATGAAGTTAACACCGGACAATTATTTTATTGGGCAACAAAGCGGAAGCCAAAATACTACAGGTTTATATAATTCATTTATTGGCTACCAATCAGGGTTGTCTAATACAACAGGCAATAATAACGTTTTTCTTGGTTTTTCCTCTGGATATACAAATAGCACTTCAAGTAATAATGTTTTCCTGGGTTATGAAAGCGGTTACTCATCAAATAGTACTTTCGGTGGAAATGTTCTTATTGGATATCAGGCTGGAAGAAATAGTACAACTGCTTACTATAATTCTGTAGTAGGTTATCAGGCTGGATTTAACAATTCTGGAAATTATAACTCGCTTTTTGGATATAATGCAGGTTATACAAATACTGGAAATTATAACTCGTTTTTTGGGTATAACGCAGGTTATTCAAATTCTGGAAACTATAATTCATTTTTTGGGTTTAATACCGGTAGTTCCAACACAGGAAGCTATAATGCTTTCTACGGATGGAACTCAGGTAAAACAAATACCGGCAACTATAATGCTTTTTATGGTCCTTACGCAGGATATAACAACGATGGTGTTGCAAACTCATATGTTGGTTATCTAAGTGGGTATTATAATCAAACTGGTGGCTACAACGTTTTTATGGGCAATCAATCTGGGTATAAAAATACAACAGGAAGTAGCAACGTGTTTATTGGAAACCAGAGTGGCTATAATAACACTACAGGACAGTATAATACTTTTATAGGTTATCAAACTGGATATACCAACAACGCCAGCTATAACTCATTTATTGGATACCAATCAGGATATGCAAATTCTACTGGACAGTACAACACTTTTATGGGTTACTATGCTGGAAGAGCGAATACCACAGCAAGTAGCAATTTATTCTTAGGCTACCAAAGTGGTTATAGTAATACAACAGGCTCATCTAATATTTTCATGGGTGAAAGTGCTGGTTACAATAATTTAACGGGGCAACACAATGTGTTTATAGGAAGATTTGCTGGTTACTCAGGCACGCTTATTCATAGTAACATATTCATTGGGGATAGCGCAGGTTACTTCTCAAACAATCAATTTGCAACCAATAACGTTTTCCTAGGTTATGCCGCTGGTAAAAATACTCAAAGTTATAATAACGTTTTTATTGGCAACCAAGCAGGATGGAGTAATACAAGTGGTCAAAATAATATCGCAATTGGCGATATGGCTGGATTTAAGAACACTTCAAGCCAAAACGTTTTCATTGGTACATCAGCGGGTGAAAAAAATACTACCGGATTCTTTAATATTATGATAGGTAGATGGACTGGTAAAAACAACACAACTGGAGCGCAACAAATTCTTATAGGTGGTGGAGCAGGAGGCTCTCTAACTACTGGCGGCGAAAACGTTATGATTGGAAATAATGCCGGAGCAGTGAATACTACTGGAATTGGTAACGTTTATATTGGAACAAGTGCAGGGTGGAGTAATACTGGTACAAAAAACATCTTTATTGGTTATAAAATAGGATATGCCGCATTCCAAAATGTTTCCAACGCATTAGTAATCGGAACTGATGTTAACGGCGCAACACCCCTTTTATATGGAGAGTTTGATAACAAAATTCTAAAATTTAATGCCAATGTTGCTGTTAATGCAGATCCTACCTCTTCAAAATTCTACTCATACGACGACAGAACTACTGCTGTTGATGATCCTGCAATAATAGGAGAACATACGCTTAATACAACCAGCTATGGAATCGGGGTAAGAGGAATTGGTGGTTATTACGGAGTGCAGGGTTTATCAACAGTTTCGGGTACTGGTTCGCGCACAGGGGTTCGCGGTAATGCATCTGGAGGATCTTCAAACTTTGGAATTTATGGGTATGCAAGTGGAACAACCACGAATTACGGGATTTATGGTTATGCTACAAGTGGAACAACTAATTATGCTGGCTATTTTGCTGGAAATGTAACCGTAACAGGTACTTTCTCAAACCCTTCGGATAAAAATTTGAAGAAGAACATTAATCCTCTTACTGGTTCACTTAAAAAAGTTCTTAACCTTCAAGGCGTTACTTATGATTGGAAGTCTGATCAGGAATTAACCGATTTTAGAAAATCATCTGATTCAAATGGCAAGGAAGAGACCAGGAAATTTAACTTCCCAAAAGGAACTCAGATTGGTGTAATTGCTCAGGATGTTGAGAAAGTTCTACCTGAACTTGTGCAAACCGATGGTGAAGGGCTAAAATCTGTTGATTATATTAAGATGATACCCATTCTAATTGAAGCAATTAAGGAACAACAGAAGCAGATTGAAAAATTATCGGAAGAACTTGAGGCAATAAAAGCTAAGAAGTAGAAAATTTTTAAATTGTAAAAAAGCCCGAGGCAGATCCTTCGGGCTTTTTTACTCGAATATGTGTGCCAAAACATTTTTAAATGCAAGAGTTTGCCATATAAAAAAGGATTAAGTTATATTTGTATAGATCATAATTACCAAATTTTATCTATTTTTAATGATTATTCATATTTCGCTTTGATATGAAAGTCTTTAGGCTATTATTCATATTTATTTTTTGCGGTACAAGTCTGATTGGACAGGTTGTAAACAAACTTGGCCATCCATTATTACGGAATTTTACACCTGAGGAATACGGTGCTAGTGAGCAGAATTGGTCCGCTATTCAGGATAAAAGAGGTGTAATGTATTTTGGGAATCTAGACAAAGGGATTCTTGAGTACGATGGTAGGACATGGCGTAAAATTGCCATTCCCAACAACTCAGAGGTGCGTTCTCTTGCAATGGACGATAAGGGGACTATCTATGCTGGAGCCATTGGTGAATTTGGCTATCTGTCGCCAGACATTCAAGGTAATTTGAAATATGTATCATTGAATACTTTTAATAGAGATAGTTTTAAAGTATCTAATATTTACAAAACTTACTATTACAATAATAAAATCTACTTCTGTTCCAAGAAATATATTATTATCTATAATAAACAAAATACCAAAATAATTGATATTGAAAAACCGGTGGATTGTGCAAACTTTTTTTCTTTTATTGTCAATAATCGGTTCTACGTTGGAAGTTATGTTAAAGGATTAAGAGAGTTAGTTAACGATTCCCTTGTGAATGCAACCAATGGTGGCTTTTTTAAGGATAAGAATATTTATTTTATTTTGCCAAATAAAGATGAGCATGTAATTATTGGTACCGATGTTGGATTTTACATATACAATCAACGCACGGGTGAGATTAAACAATATACTGATAAATCAAACTTAATAAATAAGATCCTTGAAGAATCTATCGCTTATCATGCCTTGGAGCAACCAAATGGTAACTATGGATTTGCATTTCCACTTTCAACCAAGTATAACTATCTTGAAACGGAAAAAAATGGTGTCCCCTATGAAGCCATTAATCCATCTATAGGATTAAAAGATCCATCTATCACTTTTCTGTACCGTCCATCCGAAAACATTTCTGAGCAACCCTTGTGGTTAACTCATTTTAATGGGGTTTCAAGGGCGGAAATTCAATCACCCTTTCGCAGATTTGGAGAGGAATCGGGATTCGAGGGTTCAATTATTGATATTATTCGATTCAATGGTACGTTATACCTTGCTACGCTAAAAGGACTGTATAAGCAGGTAGAGGACAACGGTTTTTTAAAGTTTGTTCCAGAACCTATTGTAAACTCAAATACTTGGTCGTTCTTAAAATTTAATAATCCCGAAACGGGAAAACAATCTTTATTGGTAGCATCATCTTCAGGTATTTTTGAGATAAACGAGAGGGGGATTATAAAATCTATAAGTGAAGAGTTTAAACGTTATGCAAATATTGTTGGCTATTTTCTTTTTCAGTCAAAAACAGATCCTTCAACTCTTTACGTTGGAGATCAAAGTGGTTTAATTGGAATTCGATTTGTAAAAGGGAAATGGCGTCTTATCGGTGAAGGTAGAATTAATAAGAAATTTTTAAAGTCTAACATCCGAAGTATCGATGAGGATACTAATGGAGCCCTATGGTTAGGCACTTATGTCGATGGTGTGGCTAATTACAACCCAAAAACTGATAGTTTAAAATTCTTTGGAATTGAAAGTGGACTACCAACACTTAAAGAAATTCAAGTATTGAATTATAAAAATCAGTTCTTCTTTTGCACATCAAAAGGTTTCTACAAATTCGATTCAAAATTAAATAAGTTTATTCCCACTGGTTTACCGGGTGATTCAACAAAACTTTTTGATCATGGTATAAATCGAGTTGCTCGTATCCCCAAAGGATTTGTTATGGCCTGTTTTAATAAAACCACTAACTGGATTGAAACCATTGAATCAGATAGCACTGGAAAATATATTATTGATGATATTCCATTCAAACGATTACCCGATAAATTTAGTGACGCTCTTTTTGTAGATGATGATGGAACTATTTGGATTTCAAAAGCCAATGAATTATATAGTTTTAATCCAAAAACTAAAAGGAACTATAAAAGTACATTTAATGCTTTAATCAGAAAAGTTACATCTAGAGATGACTCCGTGCTTTTCAATGGTACCTATAGAATCAAGTATTTTGATGGCCGTTACCTAACCTCATTAATACAGCAGCCTGAGCAAATATATAAGCTACCTTACCATTTCAACCGATTAGTCTTTGAGTACAGCGCTACCTTCTACGAGAAAGAAGAGGATACTCAGTTCAGCTATCTACTTGAGGGATCTGATGAAAGTTGGTCCATTTGGAATAAAAAAACAGAGGCAACCTATACCAACCTAAAGGAGGGTAATTATACGTTTAAAGTTAAGGCTCGAAATATTTACGGAACCGAGAGCACCGTTGCAGAGTATAAATTCTCTATAACACCCCCTTGGTATCGTACTATTCTTGTCTATATAATTTATGCATTGCTATTTATTGCTCTTGTATGGATTCTTGTTCGTTTGAATTCCCGAAGGTTAATTGCAGAAAAGGAGGCGCTCGAACAAATTGTTAAGGAACGTACCGCAGAAGTTGTTGCACAAAAGGATGAAATTGAAGTTCAGAATGAAAAAATATCCATTCAAAACGAGGAGATCAAAAGCAGTATTCATTATGCAAGTCGAATCCAAGGGGCAATTCTTACACCAGACGAGCAAATCCAGAAGGTTTTCGATGAGTATTTTATCCTTTTCTTACCTCGCGACATTGTTAGTGGTGACTTCTACTGGATTACAAAAGTTGGTACAAAGAAGATTTGCGTTGTAGCCGACTGTACAGGTCACGGTGTTCCTGGAGGATTTATGAGCATGCTGGGTATGTCATTCATCAGCCAGATTATTAGTAAGGGTGGATCCTACCATCCCGGAGATATTCTAAATCAGCTCCGTTCATCTGTTATCAACTCACTACACCAAACGGGCGAAGTTGGTGGTAGTAAGGATGGAATGGACATTGCTATTTACGTAATTGATGAGGAAACCAATATACTTGAGTTCTCCGGAGCAAATAATCCTCTTGTACATATTAGAAATAATGAACTAACCCATATCAAGAGTGACAAGATGCCAATTGGTATTCACCTACGTGCAAATGAGCCGTTTACTACTCACACTATTCAACTGCAACCAGGTGACTGTGTCTATACCTTCTCCGATGGTTACGCTGATCAATTTGGTGGACCCGACCAACGTAAGTTTATGATAAAGAACCTGAAGGACTTACTTCTTGAAATACATCTACTTCCAATGACTGAGCAGAGAGAGCGTCTTCACAAAAACCTTCTCGACTGGCACAAAGATTCTCCACGAATTGATGATGTTGTTGTTATGGGAGTTAGAATTTAACATAAACAATTATATTCATTACTATCTGAATTTTTCTAATTTTGCTTGAACCCTAAAAACTAAAGTTTTGGAAATTAATATCGTTATCAGGGAACTTCTGGCAAAACACAATTATATCAGCCTCCCTGGCCTTGGAAGTTTTGTTCAAACATACGAACCAGCACACCCTTCAGCAGATGGAAATAGTTTTATTGCTCCTAAGCAAACTGTTACCTTTGATGATTCGCGAACTTTTAATGATGAGGCAATTGAGAATTACCTTTGTGAAAAAACGGGAATTAGCCATTCAAATGCTTCTGAATTGCTCGCAGAGCATGTGAAAAAAATAAATGAGTATGTCAATAGTGGTAAAGAATTCATTTTTGAAAATGTTGGTGTTCTTAGCAGAGATAAAAAAGGTAAAATACGTTTTGAACAAGCCAAAGAGTTAGATATTGCAATATCTACCTATGGTCTTAAAGACATTGTTGTTTCAAAAACCAATTTCAAAGTTGATAAACCAAAAGCAAAAACTGATTCTCAATCTATTCCAGCAAAAGCAGAAGTTCATCCGTATAAAAAATCCTCTACACCTAAAATTTTAATCGGGGTCTCTATTTTCATGGCTATTGCGGTACTGTCCTCTATGTTTATTTTGATACCTGACTTCCGTTTTTGGAAAAAGGCTGGCGAAAGCAGTAATTCATTAACAACTACAGATACTCTTAAAAAGGTTGATACTAATTTGACTCAAACATCGGTAGTAAAGAATGACACTGTAAATTCAAAAATAGATAAAACAATTACAGATAATACTGTAAAGAAAACCGCACTATACTACAAAGAACCAATAATTCAAGAAAATAAAACGTTCTACCTTATTGTAGGGAGCTTTGGCAAATTGGAAAATGCCCGAAAACTTGCAGAAAAATATTATCAGAAAGGGTTTAAAACCGAGATTATACAAGCCAACGCAATGTACCGTGTTTCAATCAACAAATTCACTGATAAAAACATTGCGGTAAGCGAATTTAATAAATTTCATAACAATAATCCTGATGTATCTGCTTGGTTATTGGGAATATAACCGCTTTTACTTTTACCACCCAATTAAATCAATGCCTTGATGAGAAAACTAAGAACAACCATCTGGTTAGCAATATTATTGCTAATAAATTTAATAACATCTGCACAGGAAAAGCATTTAATTTCTGACCATTCATATCGAAATATTGTTCACAATCAATTTCTTAAAAGTAAAGAGCTAGCAAAAGGAAGAGCGAATATTCTCTTTGGAGTATTTAACAATCCTATTTCCCTTGAACAAAAAGAGGCTCTCGAATTCCTTTATGCTTTTATGCCCTTAAGTGATCTTGCTATGCATAATGGTAATTATGTTCTTTCGCAGGTCAACACCGCTCTTCAGGCTCGAGAATTCTTCTCCTGGGGAAAATCAATTCCTGAAGAAATCTTTAGGCATTTCGTACTACCGTATCGAATCAATAACGAGTATACCGATACCTCTCGTCAGGTTTTTTATAAGGAGATAAAAGATAGAATAAAAGGATTGTCTATGTATGAAGCCGCATTGGAGGTTAACCATTGGTGTCATGAGAAGGTAACTTATAAAGCCTCTGATGATCGTACATCTGGCCCTCTTACAACTGTTCGGAATGCTCTTGGTCGTTGTGGCGAAGAATCAACCTTTACCGTTGCTGCATTGCGTTCTGTGTGCCTTCCTGCTCGTCAGGTTTATACTCCCCGTTGGGCTCATACCGATGATAATCATGCATGGGTTGAGATTTGGGTTGATGGGAAATGGTATTTCCTTGGAGCTTGTGAACCTGAGCCAGAACCTAATATGGGTTGGTTTGCAGCACCAGTTAAACGAGCGATGATGACCCATACTGTGGTGTTTGGGCAATATCAGGGATTCGAGGAAAAACTGCAAGTTGAGGACAAGTATACTCGCATAAATCTGCTTGCCAACTACACGCAAACTAGGACGATTCCAGTAAAAGTGCTGAAAACTGATGGTAAATCTGCGGCATTTGCAAAGGTTGAATTTATGCTCTATAATTATGCTGAATTCTATCCAATTGCAACTAAATACTCCGACAGAAAAGGCATCTGTTCAGCAATTTCGGGTTATGGCGATTTAATCATTTGGGCATCGCATAATGGTTTCTATGGCTACCAAAAAGTTTCGGGTAATTCTACTGATACTATAATTGTAGTATTAACACCTCCAAATTATAAATCATTTGTAGAGCAATACGACCTTGTACCCCCTGTAACGCAGTCCATTCCTGTGACCGATGCAAATAAGGCAGCAATTAATAATCAGTGTTTACAAAATGAGGATTTGATCCGAAATAAATACATATCAACATTTATTGATTCCGCATCAATCATTAATCTAGCAAAACAGAAAGAGTTTCATTATAACCAAATTGCTACATCACTAAAAAATAGCCGTGGTAACTGGAGGGAAATTTACACCTTTATTAATAGTCTTGATTTAAAAGATACTACTGATGGTTTTACAATTCTTAGAAATATCTCCGAAAAAGATACTCATGATGCGCTAGCCTCAACACTTAACGACCACTTGAAGAGTTTATCTACTTTTCCTGTGATTGATAATACTATAAGTAAAGAGAATATTGAAAGGGACATAATATCACCTAGAATTGGACAGGAGTTTATTACACCATGGAGAAGTTTTCTACAAAAATCATTTAGTAAAAAAGATATTGAAGAGTTTAGAAAAGATCCTACGACTCTAGTTAAATGGATCTCTCAAACTATAAAAACAGACACCTTAAGCAATTACTATAACGTTCCACTAAACCCCGAAAGTGTATTCGAAATGAAGGTTGCGGATAGATATTCCCGCGATATCTTTTTTGTTGCTTCGTGTCGTAGTTTTGGTATCCCAGCTCGTATTGAATCAGCAACCCGTAAACCACAGTATTTGCAAAACAATAAGTGGGTTGATGTTCTTTTCGAAAAACAAGTAACTGTTGAATTGCCGAAAGGAGAGGTTATCCTAACGAACCAGTCGAGCGATAAAAACTTTATCCCTCAATACTACACTCATTTTACTATAGCGCGGCTTGATAAGGGTCAATTTACAACCCTTGATTATGAAACAGATCCAAATCTTAAAACATTCCCGTGTAAACTTAATCTCGAAACTGGCTATTACCGTTTAATGACCGGGAATCGACTTAACAACGGTTCTGTTAAGTGCAGAATTGAATACTTCACTGTTGAGAAGGACAAAAAGGTAGAGATTCCAATTATTGTGCTTCCCATTGAAACTCAAACAGGGGTGCTTGGTAAAGCAGATCTCGATGCAGGATTTAATTCTTTAGATGGAAAATCGGAGTTTATACTAAAGAGTTACCTTGGGAAAAAGGGTTTAGTTGTTGCCGTTATAGATCCTGATAAAGAACCCACCAAACACCTAATGGAGGATATACAATTAGTAAAATCAGGCTTTGAACAATGGGGCGGACAAATTCTCTTTATCGTTGCAAAGGATAAACTATCTAAAGACTTCAACTCTTCAATCTATAAAAACATTCCAAAGATTTCTACTTTTGGATACGATCCAACTGGCGATGTGACAGATGCCATTGATTTGATGTGTGGAAAAAACACTGGGACACAATATCCACAGGTATCGGTTATTAATGCTAATGGAGAGATAATCTTTTATTCAGAAGGATATAGCATTGGAATGGGGGAAACTATCTTGAAGAATTTGAGTAATAAGTAAATTCATGTATTTAAATTATTTAATACGATAATAGAATGTTTATCCTTGAAATATGCGCCAACTCAATTCAAAGTGCCATAAACGCTCAGGAAACTGGAGCGCATCGGGTAGAACTTTGCGAAAACCTTGCTCAAGGAGGGACAACACCATCATTTGGTTTCTTATCCCAAGCAAGAAAATTATTAAATATCAAACTTAATGTTCTTATTCGTCCTCGAACAGGAGATTTCCTCTATTCAGATTTAGAATTCAATATAATAAAAGAGGATATCAAAGCAGCCAAAGATCTTGGTGCTGATGGGATTGTTTGTGGAATTCTGCTTACTAATGGAGATGTTGACATTGAACGTACAAAAGTATTAGTTGAATTGGCAAAACCAATGTCCTTTACATTCCATAGAGCATTTGACTTTACCAATGATCCATTTAAATCTCTTAATGATATTATTTCAATTGGTGCCGACAGGGTTTTAACATCTGGGCAACAACCAACAGCCATTCAGGGAGAGCATCTAATAAGAGAACTGGTGAAACAGAGCAACGGCAAAATCATTATTATGCCCGGAAGCGGAGTGAATGCAGAAAATATTGCATACCTTCTCGAAACAGGTGCAACAGAATTTCACATGAGCGGTGTTTCATCCTTAGAAAGTAAAATGACCTTCCGAAAATTGGGAATGACACTCGGAAATCCCGATACAGATTACAAAATACAAGAAAGCAGTATTGAGAAGGTAAACGCTGTTCTTGCTATTCTTAATAAAGAATAAATACAGTATGCTGAATAGAGATATCTATAACGATTTCTTATCACATCCAAAAAAAATCTACCTGCTCTCGAATTTTTAAAAAAAACTCTGCCCGACAATATCGGGCAGAATAGAAACTATCGTTTATTACATTGAGTGTTTTATCCTAGTTCAAAGTAACCATTAATCTTAAGGAAACCCATTGAGTTCTGGTAACCAAGTATTCTGGGTAACCTTTACAATCATTATGGTTTACCAACGATAACAACGAACTAACGGTGAATTACAATTACTTTCATGCATCAGTCATACCTAAAAATATTATCTGGTATCGGACAAGATTTATTTTCATTCGTTTTATAGAACTTACTTACTTGAAAATAGGTGTTATTATATATCTCCCCAATTCCTTGAGGTCTACCACGAAAAACTACGGCAGCAGTATAAACATTAGTGCCATAAAAATCATTGTTGTATATCCAAATATTATTACCTGCATAACAATTGTATGGATTACCATGTATATCAAAATGATGATCTATTCGAGCTCCTTTCGAATTCCTAACCTCGTTATAAGAGGCATCGTAACTAGGTTGATTCAGAGCATCTCCTCCACCTGCAATTGCATGCCGATTGTTGTCAAAATAATTATGATGGATATAAGCAACCCCCGCATCGCTAACCATTACCCCATAACCCATTACTTCATCTTTAGCATAACCCAATTCTGCATTTTCATCATCAAATAAATTATTCGCAATATTATCATGAAAATTATTCGCATAAACTTCATTTTGACCAGGACTCCTAAAGGAAGTGGCTGCACCAGGAAATCCTGAAATGTCACAGTTTTGAACTTTGCCATAATTCGCACTCGGTCCAAAATAGATTCCACTGGCACCGCTATAACACCTCATGGGCGAAGCAGAAGGCCATGGACCTTTGATTTTTAATCCTTCAATGGTCACATGCTCCCCATCAGTCAAAAACAAGGTACGTGTTCGAGGAAGGTATGCCGCCGTTATTGTCTTTCCGCCTGATCCATATGATGTTCCACCACCTGAAATCGTTGTGTTCGATGGGATATTGATACCATAATCAGCATCACTATAAATATTGGCGGTTATATTAATAACGCCACCACTATTATTTTGGGCTATCTCTGCTAATCGTGCCTTTAGCTCTCCCCATGTTGAAACACTGTAATATGCTGAGACTTTCTTTCTTGGTGAAACATTTTCATCAATTTTACTTTTTTCAGTAATATCTGCTTTATCACAGCCTACCATTATGCTGCCAATAAAAAGCAAACTAAAAATCATTCTTAATTTAAACATAAACTTTCTTCCTTTTTTATTTAATTATTATTATGGTTTATTGCTCTTTTAAACTCCTTCTTATTTGTCCAAATTACAAATGAGCAATTTTTGTAATTGTGGTTTTCTATAATATTCCTTGTGGGTAGGTCAAGAATAGAAGAAAAATAAGTTGTAAAAAATTATCCGCTTAAGCTTTATCTATATAAAATTATACATTTTTTTATTTTAAACAAATATTATCGACAGTTTTAATGAAAAAGAAATTCTCAATTCTTGTACTCTCCGTTTTTCGGTCTTAATTATTTTCTCTGCTTAACGTTAAGTTAACATTCCTCCCTAATTCTTAACATAGAGTTAATGTTCTCATAATCATGAGGCAATATTCTTGCTATTCCTTTGTATCAGAAAAAAAGACTAAAACGAATAACGGATGAAAAAACATTTAACTCTATTTACACTTTTATTACTAGCATTTACTGCTAACACTTTTGCGCAAGAATCTAACAATCCTATTGATACTCTTGCAAACTACGTTCAAAAGATGAATACCACCGTAACTACCCTAAGCAAACTGAAAATTTCTGGATATTTTCAGTTTCAAGCCCAAAAGGCAGACTCAATGGGTGTTAAATCTATGGCTGGGGGTAACTTCGGAGCCAATCAGAATAACCGTTTTGGGGTTCGCAGAGGTCGTATTAAGTTTGCATACGCTGGAAGGCTTAGCAACTATGTAGTTCAGTTCGATGTAACTGAAAAAGGGTTTGCTACAAAGGATATATATGCAAATTTCACCGATCCTTGGATGCAAGCCTTCACAATACAAGGTGGTGTTTTTAACCGTCCGTTTGGTTACGAAATTCCATTCTCATCATCACAGCGCGAAAGCCCAGAACGTTCAAGATTTACTCAAACTCTATTTCCACAAGAACGTGATCTTGGTGCAATGCTAACCTTCCAGATGCCTAAAACTTCCCCTTGGAATTTTCTAAAAATTGATGCTGGTTACTTTGCAGGAAACGGTATTGGCCAGGAGTTTGATAATAAGAAAGATTTTATTGGTCGTATCAGCATTTTAAAAATTACTCCAAATGAAAAAATTCGCTACGGTCTAGGTTTCTCATACTACAACGGCGGAGTTTACCAAGCCAGCGTAAATTCTTATAAGATGTGGGAATCTGATGGGGTGAAAGGCTTCTACCGAGATGATACACAAATAGCAAAGGGTGCTTTTGCAAAAAGAGAGTATAAGGGATTTGATGCCCAAGTTTCCATAGAATCTCCAATTGGTATAACAACGCTTCGTGGTGAATATGTTATGGGTGTTCAACCGGGTCAAAGTGGTTCATCAACAAGCCCCAATTCTGGTTCAACAGACTTTACCGCAACAGGATACGATACCTATGTCAGAAATTTTAATGGTGGGTATTTTTACTTCGTTCAATCTATTTATCATACCCCGCTTACCATTGCTGTAAAATTTGATTTTTACGATCCAAATATCAAAATATCAGGCAACGATATAGGAAAAACCTCAACAACAGAAAGTGCAATAAATGCAAAAGCCACCAACGCTACCGATTTAAAATATACAACCGTTGGATTAGGTTTGCTCTACGCTGTTTCAACTAATGTAAAATTCACTTGTTACTATGATATGCTTAAAAACGAAACAAGTAATAATTTAAAAAACTACAAAAACGATTTATCTGATAATGTTTGGACAATCAGAATGCAATACAAATTTTAATTAGAAACTAAATATTATGAAAAGAATAATTATTTCAATCATCGCGTTAGCCTTTGCAATCAATGGCCAAGCGCAGAGAATTAAAGGTAGTGATACTATGCTTCCCCTATCACAGAAAGAGGCAGAGGTTTTTATGAAAGCTAATCCTTCTGCAAAAGTTACAGTAACAGGTGGTGGCAGCGGAGTGGGTATTGCTGCACTTATCGATGGTACAACTGATATCGCTCAATCATCACGTCAAATCAAAATGGACGAGAAGATTAAACTTCAAGAAGCAGGCATAACCTATAAAGAAGTTGTTGCCGCTTGGGATGCACTGGCCGTTGTTGTAAACCCAAGTAACCCAGTTAGCCAACTAACTCGTGTTCAAATTGAAGGGATTTTTACAGGTAAAATAACAAACTGGAAAGAGGTTGGTGGTGATGATATGCAGATTATCGTTTACTCACGGGAATCAAGCTCTGGTACATACGAATTCTTCAAAACAAGCGTAATGAAGAACAAGAATTTTGCAAACAATGTGCTGAGTATGCCAGCAACTGGTGCAATTATTCAAAGCGTTAGCCAAACTAAAGGGGCTATTGGATATGTTGGTTTAGCTTATGTTTCTAAAGATGTTAAAGATATTAAAGTTTCCTATGATGGAAAAACATTTGTTGGCGCTTCAATGGAAACAGCAAAAAACAAAACCTATCCTATCATTCGTCGCCTATACTACTATTATAATGTAAAGGTTGAAAGTAAGGTAAAAGCATACTTTGATTTTGTACTATCCCCAGAAGGTCAAAAAATAGTTGAACAGGTTGGTTACGTGCCTTTATAATTGTATCAAGGTTTAGGTTGAGAGATTCCGTAGTCCCAAATGGGTTACGGATATTTCCGTTTAAAAATAGAGTAAAAATGACAAGACCATTCTATAAAAAACTATTCGAGAAAATTATCGAGGGAATTCTCGCTCTAAGCGGAAGCATTACAAGCCTTGCTGTTCTGCTTATAGTAATTTTCCTATTCAAAGAGGGACTTGGTCTTTTTAACCGAAGCCCAATTGCCGAAGGATTTGTACTAGCAGTTAATAAAAACAATCCTGTTAGTATAATTGATTCCAAAACAGTTAAGCTAATTTTTGATCAGGAGATTACCAACTGGGAATCGATTTCAGGTAAAAAAGATACTATCATCCTATTTCGTTTAGAGGATATTAATTTATACTATACTGAGACACAGATAGGATCAAATCTTGAAAATCTTCCAACATGTATCAGCAGATTAACCGATAGCATTCCCAATATCATTGCGTTTATTCCTCAAAGCTACACCAAGGAAAACTTTAAGGGAAAGGTTATACTACCCCGAAATATTAAAGTCGGAGAGTTTTTTGGAGGAAAAGAGTGGTATCCTACGGCAGAACCATCGGCACAATTTGGAGTGCTACCATTACTGTTGGGCACACTTTGGGTAAGTTTAGGCGCCATTCTACTGTCGCTTCCTTTAGGGCTAGCAGTTGCAATATACATGGCAGAGGTTGCTAAACCCAGAGTTCGAAATATTTTTAAGCCCATTATCGAACTACTGGCTGGTATTCCATCTGTAATATATGGTTTCTTTGGTCTTGTAGTAATTGTTCCGCTTATTCAGAGCCTCTTTAATCTACCGGTTGGCGAAACAGCATTAGCGGGAAGTATTATTCTAGCCATAATGGCTCTACCAACAATAATAACCATTGCAGAAGATTCAATCCGAACAACTCCTCGCTCTATGAAAGAGGCTAGCCTTGCGCTTGGAGCCAGTCGTTGGCAAACAATCTATAGAATTGTATTACCCTACTCGATATCTGGAATAACTGCAGCCGCAATACTTGGAATAGGAAGAGCGGTTGGCGAAACAATGGCGGTACTAATGGTTACAGGAAATGCAGCAGTTATACCGCATTCATTCCTCCAACCAGTAAGAACTATCCCTGCTACAATTGCTGCTGAGCTGGGCGAATCATCACAGGGAGGCCCTCATTACCAGGCACTATTCATACTTGGATGCATACTTTTCATCTTAACGCTAATTATCAACCTTACGGTTGAGTACATCTCATCACGAAATAAACTCGCTAAAAGGTAATCGATATGATTTCTGAAAAGAGAAGAAAAATTGAAAGAAGTAAACGACTCAGTGAGCGTATTGCTTTTGGGGTTTTCCGTGTGATGAGCCTTTTGGTAGTTGGATTTCTTTTTGTAATTCTTGGATTTATTGTAATTAAAGGTATTTCGGTAATCAGCTGGGACTTTATAACCAAAATGCCCGAGGACGGAATGACCAAAGGTGGTATCTACCCTGCTATCATTGGAACACTTTACCTAATTGCAGGGAGTATGCTTTTCAGTTTCCCAATTGGAGTACTATCGGGAATCTATATCAACGAATATGCAAGTAATGGATGGGTTGTAAAGTTTATACGATTGATGACTAATAACCTTGCAGGAATTCCCTCCATTGTATTCGGGCTTTTCGGGATGTCGCTTTTTGTAAACGCGCTTGGGTTTGGCGATTCAATCATAGCAGGGTCATTAACCCTAGGACTGATGACCCTTCCTGTTGTAATCAGAACTACTGAGGAGGCGTTAAAATCAGTGGATAATTCTTTCCGTCATGGAAGTTATGCATTAGGTGCATCGAAACTACAAACCATCCGAAGGGTAACGCTGCCAATTGCATACCCTAATATCATTACAGGTTTAATACTCTCAATAGGAAGAGTTTCGGGCGAAACAGCTCCTATCCTTTTTACCGTAGCCGCTTACTTTTTACCTAAACTGCCTCATAGTATGTTCGATCAGGTAATGGCTCTCCCCTACCACCTATACGTTTTAGCTACAAGTGGTACTAACATTGAGGAATCAAGACCCATGGCATACGGAACAGCACTTGTACTTATAATGATTGTTCTTTTTCTAAATCTTATGGCAAATGCGCTTCGTAGATATTTCAGCAAAAAAGTTAAAATGAACTAATAATGGCAAAAATAGAAACTTTAGATGCCAATTTATATTATGGCGATTTTCATGCACTAAAAAACATCTCCATGAAAATGGAGCTAAATACTGTTACTGCCCTAATTGGCCCTTCGGGTTGTGGAAAATCTACATACCTAAGGCTTTTCAACCGTATGAACGATTTAATTGATAATGTTAGAATTACAGGTCAAATTCTAGTTGATGATGAGAATATCTACAATAAAAATATCAATGTTGATGAACTTCGTATTAAGGTTGGAATGGTTTTCCAAAAGCCCAACCCCTTCCCCAAAAGCATATTCGAAAATGTTGCTTACGGGCTCAGAGTGAATGGCGAAAAGAACAAATCGTTTATTGAGGATACCGTTGTACACTCAATTAAGCAAGCCGCCCTTTGGGGCGAGGTGTCGGATAAACTCAATAAATCAGCGTTTGAATTATCTGGGGGTCAACAACAAAGACTTTGTATTGCCCGTGCTTTAGCTATTTCGCCATCAGTAATACTCATGGATGAACCTGCCTCGGCATTAGATCCGCTCTCAACAGCTAAAATAGAGGAGCTGATTCATGAATTGAAAAAAGAGTACACAATTGTAATTGTTACCCATAACATGCAACAAGCCTCAAGGGTAAGCGATTATACTGCTTTCTTTTATCTAGGGGAGCTTATTGAATACGGGCAAACTGTAGAGATTTTCACTAAACCAAAACTAAAGCATACAGAGAACTACATAACTGGACGATTTGGTTAAAGAAGTGCCTAGAGTACTTCGAGTTTAGAGTGCCTAAAGTAAAAAACAACCAAATATAACTCTAGGCACTTTAGGCACTCCAAACTTTAGAGCACTTGAAAACCTTCATCATATTTTAACTTGAAATTAAAAAATTTTCTACTTACAATTTATTCTAATAGTTACAAACTATGACACACTTAGATACAGAGCTTATCAAACTAAAACAGCAACTATTTGAAATGTGGTTGTTGGTAATATCACAGGTTGAAACTTCCCGCGAAGCTCTTTTAAACTTTGATAAAGGTGCTGCTTCCGAAGTCGCTTTCAAGGAGAAAATGGTCGATACCTATGAGCTAAAAATCGACCGTGATTGCGAGAATATTATTGCTCTTTATAATCCAGTAGCTCCTGATCTTAGGTTAACCTTAGCTGTTCTTAAGATTAATGCTGATTTAGAAAGAATCGGTGATTTTGCCCGTGGCATTGCTAGGTTTATAAAGAAAAGTCCCAAGAAGAGCATTAATCCCGAATTATTAAAGGTTTGCCAGATTGATGATCTCATAAAAAACGCTGTTGACATGCTTACCGATGCAAAGACTGCTTTTGAAAACGAAAACTCAAGAATGGCGTTAAGCATCTTTTCTCAAGATGATTTTTTAGATGATGTACATAAAAGTTCCAATAAAATAATTGCTGATTATATCAAGAAACATCCCGATGAGATTGATGAAGCCCTTCACCTACATAGCATTATCCGTAAGGTTGAAAGGATTGGTGACCATTGTAGCAATATAGCGGAGGAGATAATTTTTTTCCTTGAAGCAAAGGTTTTAAAGCATAGTGGGAAAAAGAAATTATAGTAAGATAGATTTAATTTTAATTTAACATCTAAGCAACACATCAATTGTTTCTTTACAAGAATTCATCAAATCTATAATGCCCGTTATAATATAGATGAATTCAGGCAATCCCGTTGTAAATTAAAAGAAACCTATTGCATGGAAAATAGCATAATAATATTGATTGTTGATGATGATTTAAATTTTATTGAATTCTTAGATTATATCCTTAGTAAGGAAGGTTATATTGTCATTAAGGCAAATTCCGGCGATGAAGCAATTGAACTTGCCAAAAGAAACAATCCCCACCTAATCCTCCTCGATATTAAAATGCCAAAAACGGATGGCATTGAAGTATGTATTGCACTAAGAAATATCCCCGAAATTAGTCATACAAAAATTGTACTTATCTCAGGCCTGTTGGACGACAAATCAAAAATAGCGGGTTTTGATGCTGGTGCCGATGATTATATTTGTAAACCCATAAAGCCTAAAGTCTTATTAGCCAGAATAGGTGCATTACTAAAAAACTTTAAACGCCCAATAATATTTAGTGATGAGAAAGATACGTTAAAGAAATTTGGAAATATCACCATTGATTTTGAAAAATATCTTGTTATTGTTGATCAGGATGAAATTACATTACCAAAAAAAGAATTCCTATTATTAAAGTTGCTATCAGCTAAACCATCAAAAGTTTTTACTCGCCAAGAAATTTTAGATCAACTCTGGGAAAATAGTATTAATCAGGGATCTCGCTTTATTGATGTACACATCCACAATCTGAGGGAAAAACTCGGATCAAACCGTATTAAAACAATCAAAGGAGTGGGATATAAATTCGATTAACATCTCCAGATTTCGACAATTTCCAATACTTCAAAATACATACTTAACCTTTTCTTAACACCGCCTTCCGTTTAAGTTAACACTAAATCAATAGCTTTGTTTTGGAAATTTTTCAATGACCATAACGGTCAAGCCGCTGATTGTGAATTTTTTAATAATTAGGCGAAATTAAAATTTATAAACAGCAAGAGCAAACAACCTAAGTTAATTCTATAACTATGAAAATTAGCATTATACTTTTCACCTCTTTCCTTGTTTTTAATATAACAATAGCCACAACGGTTCAGAATTATAAGACGATTAAGGTTGAAAATAAAATATGGATGGCTGAAAATTTTGACGCAGAAGTTCCTGGTAGTTGGTGCTATGATAACAATCCTGAGAATTGCAAAAAGTATGGTCGGTTATATACCTATGAAGCTGCACTCAAAAATTGCCCCAAAGGCTGGCACTTACCATCGGATCAGGAGTGGACAGAGCTAATAAATTTCTTGGGGGGAGAAGATGTTGCCGGTAAGGTATTAAAAATGGATGGGAAATCTGGCTTTAATGCAATCCTAGGGGGAAGCCGAATACCAATGGGTTCATTCGGCTTGATTGGAACATACGGTTGTTTCTGGACATCAACAAAATATGACAAAGCACATGCATGGTATCGCTACATTACGGATCAAAACGACTACATCATACGTACCTATTTTACGGTTTCATATGGTTTCAGTGTTCGATACGTTAAGGATTAGATGAATTTCAAAATAACGTACAATTTAGCATCAACATTTATTCTGATAACGAATATTATCCTCTAAATGTTCCACAATTTAAGATTACAAATACTATTATGGTTTTTAGGTGTCACAATTTTGGCTGCGCTATTCATTTTAGTTAACTCTTATTTCATTAATAAAAAGAATGATCTTAGTCGGATATGCCATGAATTGCAGGATACTCAGATAATGATTCTTCAGGATATTAATGTACAAAAAGATTTCTTCACCTACGATTTGATAAATCCCTTATTCTATAAAACTGGTACAAGCGAAATACTATTCGAACATCACACCATAAGCTCTGCAATTAAGCAAAAAATAGGTCAAATAAGTCAAATGCAAAGTGTTGAAACATTTAATATGGACTCAATACTATATGCTGTTACAAATGATATATTAAAATACAATTCAAAACTAGATACGGTTGTAAATCTTATAAAAAAGCGTGGCTATAAAACATCAGGACTTGAAGGACAACTTCTGGGCACGATGAAAAAAATTGAAAATTCCGGATTAGTGCCCAAAGAGATTTTATATAAGATTGATTTTTTTGAAAAAGAATATTTTATCCGAGGTGAAAAGATTTATGTTGATAGTTTGAATTTGTTAATCATCCAAATAACCAAGCAGATTAAGGCAAAAAACACTAGTAACTCATCTTATATTATCCCCTTATTAAATAGCTATAAGACAACATTTAATCAGCTAACTTACCTTGATGAAAAACTTGGCTTAAAGCATAAAGAAGGATTAAGAGAAGAACTTGACCAGTTGGCTCAGGAAATTGGTGTAAATTTTTCGCTACTTGTTGATAGTGCTGATGTTTATGAGCATAAATTAACAAAACAGCTTATATTGACCTATATCCTTGTCGGACTATTTTTATTAACTATCTCTATATCAATATCTTTTATTGTATCAAAACGCATTTCAAAGCCAATCGTATACCTATCCTCTCAAATAAACGCATTTGTAGCCAGTAAATTCACATTAATTGAAAAGATTCATACTTCAAATCCAAAAGGAGAAATTGGTCAGTTGGGGCATAACTTTATAATTCTCAGGGACGAAATCTTTGATTATCTAAACTATTTTAAGGAAAAAGTTGATGAAAGAACCGCTGAACTACTTATTGAGAAGAACAAGGTTGAGAATCAAAAAGAGGAAATTGAGACTCAGCGTGATGCGCTAAATTGCCAAAACCTGCTAATCAGCGCACAAAAGAAAGAGGTTGAGAAACAGAAAGATAATGTTTTAAGTAGTATTCGATATGCAAGTCGCATTCAACATGCCCTATTAGCGGATGAACAGCAATTAAGGAATTTAATCCCCAATTCATTCCTATTCCAAAAACCAAGGGATATTGTTAGTGGCGATTTTTGTTTTGTAGAACGAATAAAAACCAGAAGTGGCGACTTTTCAGTTGTTATACTTGCCGATTGCACGGGACACGGTGTTCCTGGTGCTTTTATGAGTTTGCTATGCTATAGCTATCTCAATCAAATCATCAAAATAAATCAACATATCAACCCAATTTACATTCTGGCAACATTAAACAATATGATTTATAGCAACTTTCATAAAAAACAAAATGATACCAAAATTTCCGATGGTATGGATATTTCATACTTGCTAATAAATAATCAAACACTTAACTGCGAATATGCAGGTGCACATAACCCCTTATATTTATTCAGGAATAATGAATTGATTGTTTTCAAAGGGGATAGGATTTCAATTGGCGATAAAAATAATATCATACGTAAAATAACAAAGCACACCTTTCGGCTCGAACCAAATGACACCATTTTTCTTTTTACCGATGGATATGTAGACCAGTCTGGCGGCGTAAATCTTGAAAAGTATAAATTTAAACGATTTAGGGAGCTTCTCATGAAAATTCATCAGCAAGATGTCGACTTACAAAAGAAGGAGCTTGAACAAGCTCTAATCGACTGGAAAGGAGACAAAGATCAAATTGATGATATAACTGTACTTGGCTTCAAAGTAGAAAACTAAAAATTACTCAGTAATTGGTAATTCAATAGCTGGTCTATCTGGTAACTCCGAAACATCAACCATTCCCTTCTTACATATTTTAATAGTCTCATTCATTAAGGTTTCGGTATCAATAATTACAGCTTGAAATCTCCCTAAAGAACATGTCCCGGTATTCAGATATATCTTTTTATTATTTAGGTAATATGTTTTGTGGGACTCAAGTTTGTGTGTATGGCTCAGAATAACAACATCATAACTCCTCAGTAACCGAAGGGCGTACTTAAGATATTTATAAGAGTTATATTTTCTGGGAACCCTATCAACCTCATCATTATATTCAACCGCTTTGAAATATAGTTTTTCAACCCATTTAAACCTAATTGCTAGTTTAAGAAGATAAAAACCAACCCGACTGATACCTCTTCCAAGGGTTGTACCATTTAAAAAATCGGCATTATGCCCGTGTTCAATGAAAATTTTCTTCCCTTGCGAATTAGTTATTAAATGAAAATTCTTTGCAAAAGGGTTAAGTAAATCATGATTTCCTCTGATGTAGATACATCCCTTGCTATTCAAAAAATCAATTAGTTCGAAGTTTTTGTCATATACCTCCTTAAAGCTATACTTGTAAAGATCGAAAACATCTCCATTTAATACAACTTGATCTATCTGGTAATAATCAATAATCTTCTTAAAAGTCTTTATAAATTTTTTTGTTTTCCATCCAAAAGAACCGAAATTATCCCCGTTGTCGATATGTAAATCCGATAAAACTAAAAGATTCATTGTACTATGAGAATTGCAAAATAAATTCCGATACCTGTGATGTTCCGTTTATCAATCCCATACGGTCTATGTTACTTCTGTAAAAATCAAACTCTGTGCTGCTTTGCATTATGCTCTTGATTACAAACGGTATTCTACTAACATTTTTCTCATACAAACCAAGCTGATTTTCGCAGATAAAATCAACATTCCCCTTTTCTTGCTCCCAAAGATAACTATTAATTATTGGGATCTTACCACACATCAGCACCTCCATAAAGGTTGATGCTCCACATTTTGTAATCACTAAATCTGAAACATTAAGTAATTCGTAAACATAATCGATAAAACCAAAAACACTTAGATGCTCGGCATTGTAAGTTCTTTTAAGTTCATGGGCACTCTCAAAAAGATTGCTATTCCTACCGCATACTATCAATATATGAACTTTAATATCAGAATTGAGTAGTTTTTTAAGAATTTTCCCGCCACGGGGTATACCATCAGCACCCCCCATAATCATTATAACCTTTGATTCTTTGGGGATGTCATATTTTATTCGAATGCTTTCTTTCATCTCATTAGCTAATCTCGATGAGAATTTTTCATTAAGGATGAATGGGAATGTATGAATTTTTTTGGGTGAAATATTATTTACTTTTATTAACTGATTTTTAAGTAGTTGACTAAAAATTATGAAATTTTGCTGCTTGTCTAGAAACCAAATTGGGTGGGCTGTAAAAGGATCTGTAACTACTATTAGAACAGGAGTTTTCAGCTGATGCTTCTTAATAATTTCGTTAACAGGTTTTATTAAAAAAAAGTGGAATATTACAATTTTATCGGGTTTATCACAGAGTATCTTTTTCTCAAGTATCGGGCGAACAAATTTAGATACTAAAATTCCTGATAAGTGGGCAATTGGTTTGATTTTGTGAATAGCATACAGTCCCTCAAAGACCCACCTTGCTTTCTCCTGTGATTTCCTATACCCATCCTCAACAATTAACTTCACAAGCGGTTGTACACCAGTAAAACCGTCAACCAAATCTACCTCATTTGTATCTCCGTAGTTCTTTTCTATCCACTGGGCGACCGATTTGGCAGGAGATAAGTGTCCTCCTCCTGTTTTTAAATAAAGAAACATTAACTTTTGCTTCATCCTGTTTTAATATTATCGGCAAAAGTAGATTCACAGTATTAACCCAATATCAATTAATAGCTATGGTATTGTTATATTATTCCATTAAACTCTCAAAATGGAATATATGTTGGTAGCATTTGCCAACTAACAATCCTTAACCTTTAAATCTTCCCATTTGATGTTTGCTCTACTATTTCAGGGATCTTGTAAAGGGCTGTTCTAATACCTTTTTCCCATCCAAAGCGAGCCATCTTGGCAAATTCACCTTTTCTTAACTTATCAATTACCCAAAGATTTACATATGTTTTGAAGGGTTGGTCTATTCCTACATTCGTTTCCAAGACCCATTCATGGTTTGCCTCTTCCTGCGGGCCCAAAGGATCGGTCATGATTATAGGAATTCCAAGAGCAGAGTAGAAAACAAGTTCACTTGGCTTTGTCCAAAGGATATGAATGTTAGAAGTTAGCTCTGCAAATTGGTGGAAGTATTCCGATAAATTTGATGATTCAACTATTTGAATATTAATTGAGTTTGGAAATTTTTTTTCTTTAAATCGTCTATATTTAGATGCTACATTTCCTTTAATCCCAGCAACAAGGTAAAGAATAATTGTGCCACTAATTATCCCCTCTTTTAAACTAATCGCTAATTTTAATCCTATATCCGAGTATGCGCCTGCACCACCAACAATGTAAGCAATTTTCAATGGAAATTCGGAGCTAATTATTTTTGGATTTTCTAGGAGGATCATTCTCTTTTGGAAATTTCGTTTTGCCTTTTCCTGATTTATTCCACCAACAAGCTCATCAGGAAAGGGAAAACCTGTTAGGTGAATCTTCTCTAGCCCTACCCCGTAACTTAACAACCTTTCGGTAGCTCTGTTACACGGAACAAAATAGTGCGTGCTACTATTATAGGGAGCATCAGCCACCCAAACTCGACTTAAATCGGAATCGCATATTTGGCAGTAAACCTGAACATCCCTTATTTTAGATAACGCAATAACTGGGGCATAAAACGAAGTAAATACAAGGGAGTGGTTATCTACAATCTCATTTATCAAACCCTTACATAGTCCCATTCCTATAATCCTTTCCAGCAGCCAAAAAGAAAAAGATTTTCGGTGTTTCTTCATTTCCTTATTCCGTGGGGGAATACTTAAAAGATTGTTCATTAACCCAAACGCCAACCAACCAAGTAATGGGAAACACTTAATCCTCGATACCACTTCATAAGTTTTAAGAGTAAATTTCCAAAACTTCTTTTCAGCGGATTTAGAACAATCCGTTTGACCAAGAATAACTAGCCTATATCCCTGCATTTCAAAAAATGGGTAAAGAGCTCTTAAATGTCCATAGCCCATTTCAGCAGTTGTTAGCAACACCTGTTTTTTGCTCATATAAAAATATTAGTGCTTTAATACATATTTCCAAACACCATAAAACATTCGAAATGAAACGCATATAAAAAATATTTGCTGCTTCTCATTTTTGGTCTACAAAATTCTATTTAAAAAGAATTGTACCGATTAATTCATTGTTATGTAATTATTAACAAACAGGTGAATTGTTTTCTGAATAAAACACGTTAAAATAAAATGATAGCGTATTGATAAAGATGGAATTCTTATACATTTGCTTTTTTAAAAATTAGAAAATTTAAACTATGACTCATCTAGATACTGAACTTATAAAACTTAAACAGCAACTGTTTGAAATGTGGTCGTTGGTGATATCGCAGGTAGAAACTTCCCGTGAAGCTCTTTTAAACTTTGATAAAGGTGCCGCTTCTGAAATTGCTTTCAGGGAGAAAATGGTTGATACCTTTGAGTTAAAACTCGATCGCGATTGCGAAAATATCATTGCCCTCTATAACCCTGTTGCTACTGACCTTCGGCTAACATTGGCTATTCTAAAAATAAATTCCGATCTGGAACGAATTGGCGACTTTGCTCGTGGTATCGCTAAGTTTGTTAAAAAATGCCCGAAAGAGAGTATTAACCCTGAGCTCTTAAAGGTTTGTCAGTTCGATGATCTTATAAAGAATGCCATCGAAATGCTTACGGATGCAAAAAAAGCATTGGAGAACGAAAATTCAAGAATGGCAGTAAGTATTTTTTCTCACGATGAATTTTTGGATGATGTTCACAAACATTCCAATAAAATCATTGGAGAATATATCCGAAATCATCCCGACGAGATTGATGAAGCTCTAAACATGCATAGTATCATCCGTAAGGTAGAAAGGATTGGGGATCATTGCATTAATATTGCGGAAGAAATTGTTTTTTATCTTGAGGCCAAGATTTTAAAGCATAGTGGGAAAATTAAACTCTAAGAGATAAGCGGATAGGAATATTCCTTTTTTCTTTTCTTGTAAATTACTACCTTTAATGCAGAATTTGAACTGGTATGTTATCGTGCCAGTTTTTTAATTATCTGCCAAATAATTAACGTACTAACTAGTTCAAGCAATGTTAAAAATAATCGACTTGAAGGAAGAAAAAAGCAGGGTTGCATTTTTTTCTGTTCTTGCTGCAATTGCCCTTACCTCGTTTAAACTAATTGTAGGCATTTCAACCAATAGCTTGGGAATTTTATCGGAGGCGCTACATTCTGGATTAGATCTTGTAGCCGCAATAATAACACTGCTAGCTGTTCGTATTGCGTATAAACCAGCCGATAAAACGCACAACTATGGACATGGTAAGGTTGAGAATCTTTCAGCGTTGATTGAAACACTACTACTATTAATAACCTGTTTCTGGATTATTTATGAAGCCGTACATCGCTTGGTTACCGGTAAAACCGAAATAGATGTAAGTATATGGAGTTTCGTTGTTGTAATAACATCTATTGTAATTGATATTTCACGCTCAAGGGCTTTATCGCGAGTGGCAAAAAAGCATAACAGCCAGGCTCTTGAAGCCGATGCTTTACATTTCTCAACCGATATTTGGAGTTCTGCTGTAGTACTTATTGGGTTAATCTTTGCTAGCTTTAATTTCTTCTTTGCCGATCCAATCGCAGCTTTATTTGTTGCCCTAATTGTGATTTACGTTTCATATAAACTTGGAAAGAAAGCAATTGACGCACTCCTAGATAAAAGCCCATTGGACACCGTTTCGAAAATTGAAGCCATTCTAGAATCAGCAAAACAGATTACACGATACCACGACCTTAAAGTACGTACCATGGGTGCGGAAACACTGGTTGAAATGAATATACACGTAACACCGGGTATCACTATTGAAGCGGCTCATCAGATTTCACATGAGGTTGAGCATGAAATTAAAAAATTCGTTGAACGGTGCGAATTCCATATCCATATTGAACCTGATGAACCTGAAGATTAGATTTGTTTTTTTTGATTTAATAATTGACATTATACAGATTAAGCCGTTTTGAGTTTGATAATAGTTCCGAACTTTTTAAAAATCCGGAACTTAACAGACAGAACCGCACCCCAAGGGTAATATGATAGTAATATAAAGAAGAGACTGACTAAAATAAATTAGGCAAACTTTTAAATTTCCCCAAAAGAATAAAGTAATTGCACACTGATACAGTTTAATGAATAGACCCGCATTCATCAATAAAAACCCCTTATACCTTTAGTACTAAAAGTATAACCACCCTATATATGTTCACAATTTATTTACCCAACAAACCTCTAAATTCTGTTAAATAGTTCACTCCTCCGTTGCATATATTCTTATTTTTTATACTTTTATTTAAGCAAAACCAATAACACATAATTTGTAATGATAATTGACAAGAAGAACCGTTTGGGGTTTAGCCTCTTACCAACGCTTGGGTTACTCTTATTAATCAGTAGCTGCTGCAAGGAGAACAATGGGCCAACCAACCCAACCAATGGTCATACAACTGCTAGGTTTAACCCCAACCTTAAGTACGGAACAATGGCGGATCAGGATGGGAATATCTATAAAACCATAGCCATTGGCACTCAGGTATGGATGGCAGAGAACCTGCGAACCACCAAGTACCGCAATGGCGAGGCTATACCCAACGTTACGGGTAATGCCGAATGGGGTAACTTAACAACAGGGGCTTACTGCTACTACAACAATACCAAAGATATTGATAGCATTGCCACCTTCGGCGGGCTGTATAACTGGTACACCGTATCCGATAGCCGTGGACTAGCCCCCAAGGGCTGGCATGTACCCACCGATGCCGACTGGACAACCCTTGTAACCTACCTAGGTGATGGTGATTTAACCCTTGGCAATAGCATTGCTGGTGGAATGATGAAGGAGTCAGGGGGAATACATTGGGGTTCATTTCCAGCAGATAATAGTAGTGGTTTTACTGCGCTTGCTGGGGGGTGGAGAAACTATGATGATGGTAGTTTCGACGTTATTCATTTGTACGGGAGTTGGTGGTCCTCAATAGGTATTTACTATGCATACTTTTTTTCTTTGAACGGTAGTGAATCAAGTGTTTTCTGGGCTATCAACTATCCACGTTATGGATACTCTGTACGATGTATTAAGAACTAGATCTTTTTATAACCTATGGAAATAAAATTTCATACACATTTATTATTGAACCATTTAAACTTTAAAACAATGATGAGAAAATTGTTCAATGCCATTGGCATTATTATATTCATGTTGGTAACATGTAGCAATCTTTTTGCTCAAAATGATTTTGATGGATATAGTCCAACAACAAAGCCTTTTAAAGACCTATGCTACCCAATAAAAGCAGGGAGTAGTGTTAAAGTTCCAATTAAAGTAACGTGCAACATCACAAAAAAATTTCAGCCCTATACCGTTTCCATCGATATAAACTCCTCGTTTTACTCGGATGCCAGCTGGGTTACAATCGATAATAATAGCCAAAATGTTGATTCAAGTAAAACAATTACCTTTAACTTAACCATTAAACCCACTGCAACCCCTTACATAACCCCCGATGGTCAGTACCCTTTCGAACTTTCTTTTATTGTTTACAACAAGGACAATGCTCGTATCTACCCTACCTTTACAAAACCCGCATTTAAATTCTGTTAAATAGTTCACTCCTCCGTTGCATATATTCTTATTTTTTATACTTTTATTTAAGCAAAATCAATAACATATAATTTGTAATTATAATTAGCATGAAATATCGTTTGATGTTTAGCCACTTACTAACGCTTGGGCTGCTCCTATTAATCAGTAGCTGCTGCAAGGAGAACAATGGGCCAACCAACCCAACCAATGGTCATACAACTGCTAGGTTTAACCCCAACCTTAAGTACGGAACAATGGCGGATCAGGATGGGAATATATATAAAACCATAGCCATTGGCACTCAGGTGTGGATAGCCGAGAACCTGCGAACCACCAAGTACCGTAATGGCGAGGCTATACCCAACGTTACGGGTAATGCCGAATGGGCAAGCCTAACAACAGGGGCTTACTGCTACTACAACAATACCAAAGATATTGATAGCATTGCCACCTTCGGCGGGCTGTACAACTGGTACACCGTATCCGATAGCCGTGGCCTAGCCCCCAAGGGGTGGCATGTACCCACCGATGCCGACTGGACAACCCTTGTAACCTTCCTCGGCGGTGGTGATTTAACCCTTGGCAATAGCATTGCTGGGGATATGTTGAAGGAGGTTGGCAATGCTCATTGGTACTCTTATCCCGCCAATAATAGCAGTGGGTTCACTGCACTTCCTGGTGGGTGGCGGAATTACAACAATGCTCGTTTCAACTACATTCGTAGCGAAGGTGTCTGGTGGTCTGCTACTGGAGTTTACTATGCATACTTTTTTTCTTTAGACTGCTGTGCCTCCAATGTCTTCTGGGCTATCAACTATCCACAGTATGGCTACTCCGTTCGATGTCTCAGAGATTAGGTTATTAGACAAATATTCCTTGGTTAATAGTGATTTTATTTCCTGTAATTTTGAATTTTTTACATGTTAATATTAAATTAAGTATTACTAAATCAATCAAATTTTAAAGCTATGATAAAAAAATTACTCAACTCTTTTGGTGTTGTTCTACTTCTATTGGTAATAGGTGGCAATACCCTTGCTCAGGATGATTTTATTGGAAAAAGTCCATCAACTAATAAATTTGGAGATTTATGCTATCCTATTCAAGCGGGAAAGAGCGTTAAAGTTCCTATAACAGTAACCTGCAATATCACTAAAAAATTCCAGCCCTATACCGTTTCCATCGATATAAACTCCTCGTTCTACGAGTATTATAGCTGGGTTACCATTGATAATAATAACCAAAATGTTGACTCAAGTAAAACAATTACCTTTAACTTAACCATTAAACCCCCTGCAATTCCTTACATAACCCCCGATGGACAGTACCCTTTCGAGCTATCTTTTATTGTTTACAACAAGGACAATACCCGTATCGACCCTACCTTTACAAAACCCACATTTAAGGTTATTGTAGATAATTCAGCACCCGTAAAACCCACCATATCCCCTTCGAGTAAAACGAGTAGGTCTATAACAATTTCTGGGTGCAGCAGCTTTGATCCCTTGGAATTATCATCATCTTACTCCCTTGCGAATGATACTGCTGGGGTTTATGGAATGAGAAGTTTGACCCATACTTTGAAGAAATCGTCAGATAATTCAATTGTACAGAATGCAACGTTAGCGTATAAGGATACGAGAGATTTTTACAAATTCAGCACTCTTAGCCCCAACACTACCTATAAAGCAACCGTTACAGCCACTGATTTGGCTGGGAATAAGAATATTTCCTCGGAAATAACAATTACCACCCCGCCAGCCCCTCCCGCCAGCTGTGCATTCACAAGCACGTACTGTAGTGCTACTCTAACATGGCCTAATTCATCTGGTGCAACGGGTTATTACGTGTACGATGATGCGCGTAACCTGATTACACCAACCCCTATAGGAGCAAATTCCTATACAAAAACGGGGCTATCGGCAGGTAAAGCATTCAGCTTTTACATAGCAGCGGTGAGTAGTATAGGGGGAACATCTGAGCTAAGCACCCTTTTTACCACCACAACACCGACCATGCCTACCCCGTCAATTTCAGGTCCTTCCATAGTATGCTCCTCGGGTGCCACCTTTACCGCGGTGAACCTACCTGCCAGCTGCTCCATTTCTTGGGATCGATTCCCCAATTTAAGCCAACCGTCATCATCGGGGAACTATGCCACATTTGCATCAACAGGGAATGGGACAAGCTGGGTTAAGGCAACATTCGATTCGGGCTGCGGGAGTACTTACAGCTACTATAATGTTACAGCGGGCTCACCAGTACCGGGAACTATTGCCATAGAATTTGATGCGCCCCCAAGAAGGTTTACCGCCACCATTGATGGCGTAGCCACCGCTAACACGTACAAATGGTACCTGGATGGGGTTTTAAAATATACCACACCCAATACCAGCGTTATTTTTCAGAGGCAGCTGAACAACTGCGGACATGTTTACTACGTGGATGTGGTAGAGGAGAACGCCTGCGGCGTGTCAAGTATAAGTCATGCTGAAACCGTTGAAGATCCCTGCTACTACGGTTTTACCATTTTCCCTAATCCAGCATCGGATAATATTACGTTAACAATTGGTAGTGCAGATAATGCCTCTTCAATGGGTAATAGCTCAACAGGTACAACGGCTCTAGCCTCAAAATACATCTCAACGAAAGCCTATACAATCCGTGTTTTAGATAGTTTTGGCGCGTTAAAAACTACGCTTAATAAATCGGGTGAGTCGGTTACTCTACCAGTTGGTAATCTAAACAATGGGGTTTACATTGTTGAAATAAATGATGGAAAAAATGTATATAGGCAACAGCTGGTTGTAAAGCACTAGCTAAAAGCTAAAAAGCCCTACTCCAAACCGCACCCTAAAAGTTGTATATAACAACTGGGGTGCAGTTCTTTTTTGTAGGGCTTCTTTTTAAGCTATACAACTTAAAATTCTGTACCATTAGAACTAAATTTTTTACGGCTTTAACCTTTTCTTAGAGTTTTCATAATTGCTGCTTTTTAGGTTAAACATTAAACTTTTAATGTAGATTATTTCCAAATATAATCTATTGGTTGAGGGTCACCTCCGCTAATCTTAGTCATTTACTTTGGAGCTAACACAACCAACGTGTTCATGTTTTTCTTTGAATTTTTTGTTTTCATAATTGCTGCTTTTTAGGTTAAACATTAATCTAATTCTTTAAAAGAATAAATTATTTCTTAGTACTTAATAAAATCTTTTGGCGTAGCTTCTTCACCACCTGAAATCTTCACCATTTGTTTTGGGGTTAACACGGTTAATGTATTCAAGTTTTTTTTTGTGCTTTTTGTTTTCATGGTTTTTAATTTTTTAAGTTCAACATTAAACTATTTGTAATAGAGTGATTTATTTAAAAATAAAATCTTTTACTGTACCTTCTCCAGAAGGTATAGGTTCACCACCACCCGAAATCTTAGCCATTTGCTTTGAAGTTAACCCAATCTGTGCGTTCATGATTTTTTTTGTACTTTTTGTTTTCATGATTTCATTTTTTTAAAATTAAACAATAGTCTATAAATAAAACGTAATATATTAGCATCAAATATAGACTTAAGCAAGCATCATTATGAAATTTCTTCTGATATTTTGCACTTTTAGTATTATAGGTATCAAAACATTATGTACTCCCTCCGATACAACTTATATAAAGAAAACGTAGGATAAAGCGTGGGAATATATTGAATCTGGGAATAACGGCAAAGCCATCCCTCTATTGGAAGAGATTGTTGCAATCAAAAAAAACAGTTCAGTAGATTTTAATCCTCAATACTTTAAGTTGTATAATATTTTGGGGGTATTGTACCAAAATTCGGGGCGTTTTCAAACTGCATTGGATTATTACCGCAAGGCATTGGATGCTACAAATGATAACGATGAAAAATCTTTAATGTACGGAAATCTTGGTGCACTTTATTTCAAACAGGGTGAATACGCTAAAGCAATAAACTACTACTCCTACGCATTAGCTCTATTTGAGAAGTCAAAACATCTGTCTGGAAAAAAAGTCTTTATGATATACCATAACTTGGGCTTTGCATACTATAAAGCGGGTCTGTGGGAAAAATCGTTATACTATTATCAGAGAAGCATAACTAAAGCAAAGGAGAATCATATAAGTGAACTAGGTGATACGTACTATAATACTGGTTTGGTGTACCAAAAATTAGGAAGATTAAGCGAAGCGAACCAGTATCATCTCCTATCCATCCAGTGCTATACGAATGAGTATGGATTACGGCACTACAAAACGGCTGTGTCCTATATCAACTACGCACAGTACCTGCTAGCAGTAAACAATTTGGCAAAGAGTTGGGAGTACTACGCCAAGGCTTACCAAGTTTTATCCCAAACCGTTGGGCTAAAGCACCCGTACACCTCCACCTGCTTTATAAGTATGGGTGATTACTGTTACTCCAGAAAGGATTACCGCAGAGCATTGTCGTACTACCAGCAATCGCTTATAGCCCAAGTTTACCCATTCAACGATACATCAATTCTGGCGAACCCCAAAGGCGAAGTTCTTCCTAATATCCAACTGATTGAAATACTAAAGGACAAGGTCAGAACTCTTACAGCATACTCAAAACAGCAGAATAGCTCTTCCTATCTTCTGGCGGCTTAGGAAAACTATCGGCGATTAAAGAAAGTTAAAGTTATTTTTCAATTATTTCTATACCTATTGGAAATCCATCACCTCCAGTAATCTTAATCATTTGCTTAGGAGTTAACACAACTAATTTGCTCATGCTTTGTGTCTTTTTTGTTTTCATGTTTTCTAGGATTTTAACGTCCGTTCAAAAAAAATTAAGATTATTTTTCTATTATTTCTTTGATTGTTGGAAAACCTTCTCCACCAGTAATTTTACTCATTTGTTTTGGAGTTAACACAACCAACGTGTTGATGTTATTCCTTGATTTTTTTGTTTTCATAATTGCTGCTTTTTAGGTTAAACATTAATCTAATTCCTTAAAAGAATAAATTATTTCTTAGTACTTAATAAAATCTTTTACTGTAACTTCTCCAGAATCACCTCCAGCAATCTTTGCCATTTGCTTAGATGTTAACACAACTAATGTGCTCATGCTTTGTACCTTTTTTGTTTTCATAGTTTCTGGTTTTTTAAGTTAAATAACTATTTTTCAATTATTTCTTTGCCTGTTGGAAATCCGTCTCCCCCGATAATCTTGGTCATCTGCTTAGAGGTTAACACAACCAACGTGTTCATGTTTTTCTTTGATTTTTTTGTTTCCATGGTTTCTAGTTTTTAAGTTCAACATTAAATTACTTATAAAAGAATAGATTATTTCACAATAAAATCTATTGGTTGAGGTTCTCCACCAATAATTTTACCCATTTGTTTTGGGGTTAACATGTTTGAAGTGTTGATGTTTTTCATTACATTTTTAGTTTTCATAATTGCTGCTTTTTAGGTTAAACATTAATCTAATTTATTAAAAGAATAAATTATTTTTAGTACTTAATAAAATCTATTGGTTGAGGGTCTCCACCAGTAATTTTACTCATTTGACTTGGAACTAACACAACCAATGTGTTCATGTTTTTCTTTGAATTTTTTGTTTTCATAATTGCTGCTTTTTAGGTTAAACATTAATCTAATTCCTTAAAAGAATAAATTATTTCTTAGTACTTAATAAAATCTTTTGGCGTAGCTTCTTCGCCACCTGAAATCTTCACCATTTGTTTTGGGGTTAACATGTTTAGTGTGTTCATGCTTTTTTTTGTACTTTTTGTTTTCATGGTTTCTGTTTTTTAAAGTTCAACATTAAATAGAATAGATTATTTCCAGATATAATCTTTGGGTGTGGCTTCTTCACCACCTGAAATCTTCACCATTTGCTTTGGGGTTAAAACCTTTAAAGTTTTCTTGTTTTTCTTTACAATTTTAGTTTTCATGGTTTCTGTTTTTTAAAGTTCAACATTAAAAAAGTATATCTTTGCTTCAAATATAGGCTTTAAGCAAGCATTATTATGAAACTTCTTTTGGTATTTTGCACTTTTAGTATTATAAGTATCAAAATATTATGTATTCCCTCCGATACAACTTATATAAAGAAAACGTATGATAAGGCACGAGAATATATCGAGTCGGGGAATAATGGCAAAGCTATTCCTCTACTGGAAGAGATTGTGGCAATCAAGAAAAGCAGTTCAGTAGATTTTAATCCGCAGTACTTTAAACTGTATAATATTTTAGGAGTATTATACCAAAATTTGGTGATACAACTCACATAAACAAAACGATTAAAACCCTGAATTCATTCAGGGCTTTAAAATTAAGGCTATAGAAAATAATGATTATTTTTCTATTATTAATTTACCTGTTGGAAATCCGTCTCCCCCGATAATCTTGGTCATCTGCTTAGAGGTTAACACAGCGATTGTGTTCATGTTCTTCTTTGTTTTTTCAGTTTTCATGGTTTCTGTTTTTTTAGTTAAACAATTACTTTTCAATTATTTCTTTGATTGTAGCTTCTTCTCCACCTAAGATTTTAGTCATCTGTTTAGGTGTTAACACAATTGCAGCGTTCATGTTTTTCTTTGTTTTCATGGTTTTTAGATTTTTTGGTTGAACATCAAACTATTTGTAAAAGAGAATATCTTTGCTTCAAATATAGGCTTAAGTGGATATTATTGTGAAAATTTTTCTAATAACTTACTTTCTTATCCTTACGGCTAGCAACGCCATAGGCATTTCACCCGATACAACTTATGTGAAAAACGTGTACGATAGGGCGTGGTGGTATATAGATATTGGAGAAAATCAGAAAGCAATCCCTTTGCTTGAGGAGATACTTCGAATTAAAAAGGATGACAGTTTAGATTTCAAACCAAAGTTCTTCAAGCTATATAACACCCTTGGGGTTTTATATAGAAGACAGGGAAGTATCACAGCAGCAATAGAGTGTTATAGTAAGGCATTAGAAGCAGAGTCGGATAAAAACAGTAAAGCAATAGTATATAATAATCTAGGAGGTTTATACGCATTGCAAGGGGAGTATAACAAAGCGATTAGCTATAATAACTTTGCTTTATCTGAATTAGAAGACAATTCCCAAAAAGAGAATATTCAAAGGATAGTCTATATATACCATAATTTAGGTTTAGCTTACTATAAAATAAGTCAATGGGAGAAATCATTATCCTACTATTTAAAAAGTTTGCAATTGGCGAAGGAGTTCAATGTAAAAGATGTAGGCGATACGTACTATAATGTTGGCTTGGTATACCAAAAATTAGGAAGATTAAGCGAAGCGAACCATTATCATCTCCTATCCATCCAGTGCTATACAAGTGGGTACGGATTACAGCACTACAAAATGGCTGTGTCGTATATCAACTATGCGCAGTACTTGTTAGTAATAAACGATTTGGCAAAGAGCTGGGAGTATTACACCAAGGCTTACCAAGTTTTATCCCAAACGGTTGGGCTAAAGCACTCGTACACCTCCACATGCTTAATGGATATGGGTAATTACTGCTACGCCAGCAAGGATTACCGCAGGGCATTATCGTATTACCAGCAATCGCTAGCTGCCAAAGTTTACCCATTCAACGATACATCAATTCTGGCTAACCCAAAGAGCGAGGTTTTCCCCGATATTAAGCTGATTGAAATACTAAAAGCCAAAGCGCAAGCCCTTGTTACCTATTCAAAGCAATTGCATAGCACAGATTACCTCGTGTCTGCTCTGGAAACCTATCAGCTTACGGCGGGTTATATTGAGAAACTTCGTATGGGGTACTCCTACGAGAGCTCTAAGCTGCAAATCTCATCGCACGAGCACGAGGTGTTTACTGCCATTGTGACTATTGCCTACCAGCTATACCAACAAACGAATGATGTGGGGTACAAAGCCCTTGCCTTCGAGTTTGCAGAGCGGGGCAAGTACGGCGTTCTGCGTCAGCTCCAGAGCGAGAACATGGCACGGAGTAGAGCGGATATTCCCGATAGCGTAACCAGCAGGGAGCTTAGAATTAAAGAGCGGATTAGTAGCCTTCAGTACACCATAAACGAGGAGAGCAAGCAGGAACGCCCAAGTACCGACAAGCTGGAAAAGCTGAATGCCGAGCTGTTCAGTTTGGTAAGGGAAAGCGAGCAACTCATGGTGGATTTAGAAAGCAGCTACCCAACATACTACAAACAAAAGTACAACAATCAGGTGGTAAGCATACCGCAACTGCAAAAGGCAATGAGCAAAAGTGAGGCTGTACTCGAATACGTTATGAGTGATAAGGAGTTGTACACCTTTGCTATAACCAGAGATACATTCTTACTCCTGAAACAGGAAACCGATAGCATTTTCCGCTCAAAGCTCGATTTTTTTATTTACGCCCTGCACAGCGGGTACTCAACGGATTACAGGGATTATAAGGATGCAGCGTATACCCTTTACAGTAAACTTGTACTCCCCGTTGAACACCTGCTGAAAGGGAAAAACCTGCTGATAATCCCCGATGGAAAGCTAGGCCTTACCCCTTTTGAGGCTTTTACCGATACGCCTTACAGGGATAACGATAGGTGCAACTACGGCACTGAATTGTACCTGCTTAGGAAATACCCCATTGGCTACGCCTACTCCGCCACCCTTTACAGCAATTCCCTGAACAACGATTACAAAGGTTCTCCTAATTTCCTTGGGGTTGCGCCAGATTATAAAAACTCTAGGGACTCGCTAAAGAGTATTCCTAGGGGGATGCGGAGCGTAAGGAAGTTAGCCCTGCTAACGCAGGGAAAATCCCTAACGGGAAGCAATGCAACGGAGGCGAATTTTAAGAAATACTGCAATAGATACGGTATCGTCCATTTCTACGCGCATGGGCTGGAGGATACCCTTAACCCAGCCAACTCAAAGCTTGCTCTGTCCACACCAACCGATTCCACCGACGATGGCTACCTGTACGCATGGGAGGTTTATAACATGCAGATGAACGCCCAAATGGTGGTGCTAGGTTCGTGCTATTCTGGTTCGGGACGTTTATTGGAAGGGGAAGGGGTGCTAAGCATAAGCCGAAGCTTTATGTACGCTGGCAGCCAATCGGTGGTGATGTCGCTTTGGGCAGCAGCGGATAGATCCACCAATGATATACTGAACAATTACTACATGAACCTGCTAAAGGGAATGCGGAAGGATGAGGCTTTACGGCAAGCCAAGCTGAAGTACCTTACCACTGATGATCCTGTTGATACGCACCCACGCTACTGGGCTGGCATAGCTGTAAGCGGAAATCAGAATGCGCTTTATCGCTATTGGATTCTAAAGAAAGTGATACTTGTTGCCAGTATCATAATGACCCTAATCATCCTTGTTTGGAAACGGAGAACGATAAGGGGGTTGTTGAGTGGAGTGGTAAAATAGCTATTTGCAGACTCTTCCAGGTTGGGCAACGCTGGAAGGTCTTTGTTCAAGAAATAGGAAATTAACCACGAAGTTCTTTAAGAATTTGCTTGGCTTTCTTGTAATTGTAATCATTCCTTTCCACTATTGACCTAAAAGTATCAATAGCCTTATTCCTGTCACCAATCTTAAGGTAGCAGAGCCCAAGGTACCATCTAACCTTTGGGGTGTATTCGAGTTGTTTACGGCTAGCCAAAACCTCCTCAAGATAGCCGGTGGCAAGTTTAAAATCGCCAGTCTCCATCAGGGTAAAACCAATAAATAAGTTTCGTTCAGCTTCAATGTTTATATAAGAGGGTAAGTCCTTCAAAAGTAGGATTGCATTATTATAATCACCCTCCATATACTTCTGCTTGGCAACTCCTAGAGCGTTGTTATTGAATAGGTAAAAATCTTGCTGACTAAGCGGGGCGTAATATTCTGCATATAGCCTGTCCTCCAAAGGATCGCTGGATTGCATATTGTAGCCTATTGTTATACCCACAATAAGCATTACTAGTATTGATGCAGCGGCAAACCAGTATTTAGATCTATTACTTATAGAAGTTTTCTTTATTATGGTAATACTAGGGGTGTTTATGCTAGGTTGTTCCTGAGATGCATTGTAGTTTTTAAAAGCTTCCTCCAGCTGTTTTTTTAGAAGAAGCTCCTCCGAAGAGCTACTTGTTTCCTTAGGCTGATCAACCTTACTGAAAAGCTCCATATTTTTTATTAACCTGCTCTCGTACTCAAGTCGCTGGGCTGGGTTCATCTCATTATCATAGTAACGCTTCGTATCGATTTTAAATTTTTCTTCCTGATGGATTTTTGCTAAACGCTCATCCTTGATTAATGCATTCGCAACTAATGACATATTTTCTTCTGAAAGCTCATTTAGTATAAAAGCTTTAATCATATCTCTGTTAATCTCTAAGCTCATATATAGTATATTTTATTTACGGTGTATATTAATGATTACAATATTAATAAAAAACATTAAGACAACAAGTAAACCAAATTATTTTGTTAATATAAGTAGCACTAAATACGTATTTAGTGTTTTAGAAGATTCGTTTGCTAAAATATTATTTATGTGTGAAGGTAAATAGTTTAATGGATTCTAAAAATAACATCGGGATAAAAATATAGATAGTTTAAACATATTTACCTCAGCTTTTAAGTCCAAGAGCTCTTTTTTACCGTTGATGAATTACCCGTAAGCTAAATTTAGCTATTCTTTTATTTTTTTATTTTTCATAAGCTGAGCGGGATAGTTTACCATTCGTTTGGGAGCGATCTGGTGGAAATAGGACTCCATCCAAACGGTTTGGGAGGGGGTTAAATCTTCTGGAAGTACTTCTAAACCGTTTGGGAGCTAGCTGGTGAAAAAGAGGTTCTTCCCAAACGGTTTGGGAAGGGGTTAAATTCCCCCAAGGTGTCTCAAAACCGTTTGGAAATTATCTGGTGGGGATAAAGTTCCTCCCGCACGGTTTGGGAGGGATTAAATCTCCCGTAGGTAGCATCTAAACAATCCCGAATTGCATACTTTTCTATTATTGGCATAACTTTTGGTCTGTGCCGAACCGTGGGGAACGTCCTACCAGTAGCGGAAGGGTACGGAAATATCCCCGCAAAATTATTCGCCTTTAAAATACAATTTTATCATTAATTCAAGTTTTACTGAATACAGTAAACGCAATGTTTAACCAAAAAAATTACAGCTATGATTAGTACCGTAAACTTTTCACTTTTCCCAAGCGATGAGCTTTTTACCTTTACCAAGGGGGCATTAACCATTGTGGAGGAGAAACGATCAAAAATTCCAACGTTGGTTCCCTTTCTGGATAAGGCCAACCAGCAGCTTTCCCTTTACCAGAATGCCCTTGAGCGTGCCAGGAAGAATCCCTACACCCGGCTGCTAGCCGAGAAGGATGCCCTTCGCGATGCCTCATTTTTGGTACTACGCACCTACATGGAGGCAATGAACTACCGAACCAAGGAGGGATGGTCGTACGCATCGTCAAAAATACTTGAGGTAATCCGCCGCCATGGGTGGAGTGCTGCCTCAATGGGATATAAGGCAGAATCGGCAGCTATAAATAATATCACCTCCGAGCTGCGAGGCAAATGCGCTACCGAAATTACATTCCTAAACGCCGAGGAGCTCCTTGCCGAGCTGGAAGCCGATCAGAAGGCATTTGAGGAAACCTCCCACCAGAACGTAAAGAGTGCCCCAACCAACGAGCTTACAATATGGGATGTACGCCCCTCATTAACAAACTCATTAAAATCGCTTTTCACGTTTATCTCACTGCTCAACTCATCCGCACCTACTCGTGATCTTACGGATCTTGAAACGGTGCTTAGCGAGCTAATTGTCCGTTCGCTGGCTACGGTGAAAGCTGCTGATACCCGCTCTGAGAGTCCGAAGAAGAGCTCCGCATCCCATGAGGTAGCTAGTGAGCAGGAAACGGTTAATTAAGAATAATCCTGTTCGTATTTGGTTTGAGCGAAGCCCTAAAGCTTCGCTTTTTGCTGTTTATAAGTTAGAGTCTTGCTGTAGTTCTTGTTGTCGAAACCATCAAAAGTTTTTTCACGCAAAAGAATCTATGAGTTTCTATGGGGAAAAAATTGCAAGGTAGGCGGGCGCACTATAGATGTTTACATTAGTAAAATCCGACAGGAAATAGGGTTGGGATATATAAAAACGACTAAGGGGATTGGATACCAGCTCGAATAGTTACTCGCTTTAATCCTTCTCTTTTTATTAACCTGATTTTAATATTCAGCTAATATTGATAGTCTTCCTTTGCATCATTAATTAACTCAAATAACATGTTGCAAAAAGGACTTATTACCGTACAGCGTTTTCTAAGAAGAATCCTTCCCGTTTTAATCATCACTTGTGGAATTTCGAGTTCTCTTTTCGCTCAAACAGGCTCAATAGAAGGGTTTGTAATTGATAAAAAAACAAATGAGACCCTAATTGGTACAGGAATACTAATTGATGGTACCACCAAGGGTGCAGTTACAAATGTTGATGGTCAATACCAGATAACCAATATCAACCCAGGAAAACACTTTATAAAAATATCATACGTTGGTTATTACCCGATACTGATTGAAAATATAATTGTTGAAGCCAATAAAACCACTCAACAGAATATCCTTATGGATGCCTCCGATGTTAGCATTGATGAAGTAGTGGTAAGCGGAAAGCGTAGGACAAACACCGATGAAATGATGATTTCGTCAATAAAATCAAGCCCACTATTAGTAAGCAGTATCTCTGGACAACAAATACAGCGTTCTCAGGACAAGGATGCTTCTGAAGTTGTTAGACGTGTTCCGGGGATTACAATAATTGACGATCGATTTATAATTGTTAGGGGGTTAAATCAAAGATATAATAATGTATGGTTGAACAATGCGGCAACCCCAAGTAGCGAAACGGATGTAAAATCATTTTCCTTCGATGTGATACCTAGCGGTCTGATTGAGAATATTATGATTTATAAATCGGCAGCACCAGAATTTCCCGCTGAGTTTACAGGTGGGTTCATTAAAATAACCACCAAGAATATGCCTGTAGAAAATTTTACTAATATTGATTACTCATCCTCCTATAGAACCAGTTCAACATTCAAGGATTTCTATAGCTATAAAGGAGGTAAAATGGACTGGCTTGGATTCGATGATGGTACAAGGGCTTTACCCAAAGGCTTTCCATCGGATTTAAAATTAGTAACAGATCCAAGCACAATTAATGATTTGAGCAAAGCTTTTAACAAAAACTTGACTGCTACATCCTCAACTGCTCGCCCTGATCAAAAGTTTGGAATAACACTAGGAAGAAAAATAAAGTTTAAAAATGCGATGCTTGGTAATACCTCATCCTTAAGCTATAGCAATTCTCTAGACTATAACCCAATCAACAATAATAGTTTTACCTCATACAACATTCTTGATGATTTACCAAGCTATAGGTTTAAGTATGAAGATAATCAGTATACAAACAACGTTAAGTTTAATCTACTTCATAGTTGGGCACTTTATATTAACCGAAATAATAAAATTGAATTTCGAAATCTATTCAATCAATCTAGTTTTACAAGAACAACATTAAGAGATGGTTACGATTATTATAGTAGCATCGCTATCCGCTCATATGAGCACCGTTTTATGAGCCGATCAACTTATTCTGGACAATTAAGTGGGGAGCATACCTCTATTGAAGGCATATCAAAACTTGATTGGAATGTTGGTTACGCTTACGCAAATCGCCTAGAACCAGATAGAAAGGTTTTAACCACAAAACTAAATGAGAATACCGGCAATTACGAACTTGCACTACCAAATACAGCCAACCCACGATTAGCAGGACGCTTATACCTTGATAACCACGAACACATTTTCTCTAACGGGGTAAACTATGAGAGATATTTCGATTTTGGTCATCTGCCCCCTATGTTAAAGTTCGGTTACTATCTGGAGTATAAAAACCGTAAGTTTAATGCCCGAAATATAGGTTATGCCAATGGAAGTAATTTCTACCCAACATCCGATTTTCTTTCCCTCCCTTTCGATCAAATATTTAAGGATGAGAATTTTGACTACTCCAATGGGCTAAAGATTACAGAATCAACGAATAAATCTGATTCCTATAAATCAGACAATACATTGATTGCAGGTTACATGGGTTTAAATATGCCTTTCACGCTAAAACTTAACCTTTACTTTGGGGTAAGAGCAGAACAAAATAGGATGACTCTTTCCAGTTTTGAACCCGGGGTGAGTACTCCTGTTAAAGTTGATAATAATCGATTTAACCTATTTCCATCTGCAAATATCAGCTATAAAATCAACGATAAAAATGTGATTCGTTTTGCTTGTGGACGTTCAATTAACCGTCCAGAGTTTCGTGAAATTGCTCCATTCGTTTTTTACGATTTTAACGATGTTGCAGGTTACTCTGGAAATCCTGGTTTAAAGGATGCTACAATACAAAATTTCGATCTTCGTTTTGAAAATTATCCATCATCCACCGAGACTTTTTCATTAGCCCTGTTCTATAAATCATTCTATAATCCTATTGAAATGGTATACGTTGATGCAGGTAGTGGATTACAATACTCATTTAATAATGCAAATGGCGCAAAGAGTATGGGAGTTGAGCTAGATATAAGAAGAAGTCTTGAATTTATTTCAATCCTTAAAAACTTTAGCGTTGTTTTGAACGGTTCATTAATTAATAGTAAGGTTATTTTCCCATCGAATACCACTGAAAAAAATAGACCATTATACGGACAATCACCTTATATTGCTAATGCGGGTATTTTTTACCAAAACCCATCCAATGGGCTAGCAGTTAGCATACTTTATAACATAATGGGAAAAAGAATTATTGTCGTTGGACAATTAGCTCAGAACCCCCAAGATAATATTCCCGATCTTTACGAAATGCCTCATAATCTTATAGATATTACTATTACTAAAAAAATAGGTAAGCATTTTGAGCTGAAAGGTGGAATCAAGGATCTACTAAACGAAAAGTACAGATACCAACAAAGTTTTAGCTTCTTTAAAACTTCTGAAAATGCTCAGGTTACAAGAAACCTAAATACAAAAGAATTCCAAAAAGGAACTATTTTCTCATTAGGCCTATCATATAAGTTTTAAGAGTTAACGTTAAATAAATATTATCAATGTTAAGTTATTGTTATTTAAACGATTAATTAATGATTATTTAACTCAGGATTAAACTCAAGCTAAATACTAACCCTCAACTTTGCATAAAATGAATTCACAAATTAAATTTTGATAAAAATGAAAACTATTAGAAAAAGTTTTAATCTTGTTGTCCTCATGTTAGCCATTGTATCAATGGGCTTAACTTCCTGTAAAAAAGAGGATAAAAATGTAACCGGAATTACATTAGATCAATCTACACTTACAGTAAAAGTGGGCGAATCTAAACTACTAACCGCAACTGTTGCACCAGTTGATGCGGATACTAAAACTGTAACATGGAGTTCCAGTGACATAACTGTTGCTGCTGTTGGTAATGATGGTACAGTACTAGGGGTTAAAATTGGAACGGCTACAATCACCGTAACAACAATCGATGGTGCTAAAACTGCTACTTGTAATGTTTCAGTAGGTCAAGCAGGTAATCAAGTTACTATGCAGGGTGAAGTTAAAGGGAATAGAACACTTTCTGCTGACTCTACTTACCTTCTAAAAGGTTTTGTTTATGTTATTAATGGCGCTACACTTACAATTCCTGCAGGTACTGTTATTAAAGGTGAAAAAGCAACCATGGGTAGTTTGATTATTGAAAAAGGTGGTAAAATTGATGCCCAAGGAACAGCTGCTCATCCTATTGTTTTTACATCAAACCAAGCTCCTGGTGCTCGTACTTATGGTGACTGGGGAGGTGTTATCCTTTGTGGAAAAGCCATTATTAATCAAACAGGCGGTGATGCACAGGTAGAAGGTGGCCCAAGATCACATTATGGCGGAACCGATAATACCGACAATTCAGGTATTATGAAGTATTGCCGTATTGAATATGGTGGTTATCCTTTCCAACCCGATAAAGAGATTAATGGTTTAACATTCGCAGGTGTAGGTTCTGGTACTACAATTGACTATATCCAAGTTTCATATTGTGGCGATGATTCATTCGAATGGTTTGGTGGTCAGGTTAACTGTAAACACCTTATTGCTTTCCGTGGTCAGGATGATGAATTCGATACTGATAATGGTTTCAGCGGCAAACTTCAGTATTTACTTGGTCTTCGCGATTACAGAAAAGCTGACGTATCCGGTTCAAATGGTTTTGAATCTGATAATGATGCTACTGGTTCTGGTAATTCACCTATAACAAGCCCAGTATTTTCAAATGTAACCTTAATTGGGCCAATGGATACAACCACAAAAACAAGTTATAGTTCAGATTTCAAACGTTCAATGCACTTAAGAAGAAATACTAAACTTTCAGTATTCAATTCAGTATTTGCGGGTTGGCCAACTGGATTATATTTAGATGGTAGCACCACATGGGCTAATGCACAAAGTGGCGATTTACAAATGAAAAACTGCGCTTTGGTTGGTATGAAATTGAACTATGAAGTTCCATCAGGCAGCTCATTTACAGCAATCGATGTTCAAAACTGGTACACAGATGCATCAAAGAATAATACAACTTATGTTGGTCCATTAAAGGCTAAAATTAAAGGAGCGTTCCTAACCTCAACTGAATCGACAGTTCCAGTTGTTCTTCCTCTAGCTGGTTCACCACTTTTAACTGGTGCTGATTATACAGATACTAAACTAACCGATGCTTTCTTTATTAAAACGGGTACATTCATTGGAGCATTTGGTGCTGAAGATTGGACTGCGGGTTGGGCTAATTGGAATCCACAACAAACAACATACTAATTGGGGTTAATGTTTATTCTTTTTTTTCTATTAAGATGCCTCTTAAGTGGGGCATCTTCTTTTTTATACCTTTTTCATTAACGCAGCTAACTGTTTTTTACTATATAATCTTTTACTAAAACGTAAAATTCACCATAAAAAATCAAGAAAACAGAATAAATAAAAATTCTACCTTTACACCTCCTTTTTTCCTCAAACCAAATTATTTAATCATTTTATATCATAATTGATTATCTTGCCATAAAACAAAAAACATCAAGTTTAAAAGAATATGATAATAAGTAACGAATATATTAATAAGTCAGCTATTATAGCAAAGAATAAAAATGTTACCTATAGCGAACTATTCATAAGTATAGAGCAATACTCTCAACTTTTTAATAATAGGAACTACAAAAAGGTAGCCATCTACTCCGAAAATTGTATTGAGTGGATTTACGCATTCTACGCTGCTTTACAAAATAATTGCATTGCTGTTCCAGTCGACTTCATGGCTTCAAACGAAGATGTTACGTTCATTCTAAACGATTGTAAACCTGAACTGATTTTCTCAAGCTCTGGGCAGAAGGTTGAACTTGAACGTATAATGCAAGGGTTAACCTATAAACCAGAAGTGCTTATTATCGGGGAGATTGAACTCCCTAAAGTAGAAGAACAGGTGAAACCTGTAGAACTGAAAAATATCGACCAAACAGCTGTAATAATATATACATCAGGCACAACCGGAACCCCTAAAGGGGTTATGCTCTCATACAAAAGTATTATTGAAAACATTTATGGAGTATCAAAGCATGTCGAAATTTTCACTCCTGAAAGAGAAGTGCTTATGCTCCTTCCATTGCATCATGTATTCCCATTAGTTGGGACAATGATGGCTCCTCTTTTTGTTGGAGGAACAATTGTTATGTCCCCCTCGATGCAATCTGCTGATTTGATGGAAACTTTTAAGAATAACCATATCGCTATTATGATTGGTGTTCCTCGATTTTATGAGTTAATCTATAAGGGTATAAAAGCTAAAATTGATGTGAGTTTTGTTGCTCGTAGCTTGTTCAAAATTGTAGGAATGACGGGTAGTAAAACTTTAGGGAAAAAGATTTTCGGAAAAGTTCATCGCAGTTTTGGAGGTCAATTGCAGTTTCTTGTTGCAGGTGGTGCTGCACTAAACAAGGAGGTTGGCCGTTTCTTTAAAACCCTCGGTTTTGAGGTTCTCGAAGGCTTTGGCATGACCGAAGCGGCCCCTATGATTACATTTACAAGACCAGGGAATGTGCTAATTGGTTCTCCTGGTCATCCGCTCCCAGGTCTTTTGGTTGAAATTAGGGATGGTGAGATTATTGCAAAAGGGCCAAGTATTATGCAAGGCTACTACAATAGGGCTGAAGAAACAGCAGAAGTGCTAAAAGATGGTTGGTTATATACTGGTGATCTTGGGCGAATTGATAAAAAGGGATTTCTTTTTATCACCGGTCGCAAAAAGGATATAATCGTTCTATCAAATGGAAAAAATATTAACCCGGTTGAAATTGAAACAAAACTTGATAAGGCTTCACCCTGCATTAAGGAAGCTGGGGTTTATATGCATAATGATTCGCTAAATGCGGTTATTTTTCCCGATTATAAAGTTCTTTCAGATTTAGGGGTAAAAGATCCTGAACTCTACTTCCGTGAAACAGTAATGCCCGAATTTAACAAGGTGCTTAGCTCCTATAAACGTATCATGCACTTTACATTGGTTAAGGAAGAGCTTCCAAGGACTCGTCTACTAAAACTTCAACGATTCAAACTCGTTGAGATGGCAGAAAAACCTAAAAAGAAAAAGGGCAAAACTGAACATCCAGATAACGAAGAGTACCACGCAGTTAAAACCTTTATTGAGAGTCAGGTTGACATGGAGATATCCCCAGATGATCATCTTGAGTTCGATATTGCACTTGATTCGTTGGGTAGGCTTTCGCTAATCGATTTCATTGAATCAAAATTTGGAATTAAGCTCGATAACGATAAACTTTTAAGATTCCCTTCGATCAGGGCAATGGTTGATCATATCAGAGAGCATAAACTTTGGCACAAAGCTGAAGGGGTAAACTGGACAGAATTACTTAAGGATAAGGTTCATGTGAAATTGCCCAAAACTTGGCCAACCCAGAATATAATTAAGAGCATTGCCAAGGGAATATTTAAAATCTACTTTAAATTCAGAGGCGAGGGTACTCAAAATATTCCCGAAGGACCCTGCATAATTGCGCCAAACCACCAAAGTTTTCTGGATGGGCTACTTGTAGCATCTTTCATTAAACGCAAAACCTTTAAATCAACCTACTTTTACGCTAAAAAGAAACATGTAAACAATTGGTTTTTAAGTTTTTTGGCCAGTAAGAACAATGTAATTGTAATGGATATCAACAATGATCTTAAGGAGTCAATCCAAAAACTTGCAGAAATACTTAAAAGCGGAAAGAAAATTATCCTTTTCCCTGAGGGTACACGCACAAAAACTGGAGAACTAGGTGACTTTAAGAAGACCTTTGCAATTCTAAGTCGCGAACTAAACGTTCCTATTGTACCTGTTGCAATTGCTGGTGCTTATTCGGCCTTTCCAAGAGGATCAAAAGTGCCAAGGCTTCGAACACCAATTATGGTTAGTTTTTTAGCTCCTGTTTATCCAATTGAGTATGATTTGGAATCGCTTGTTGAAAAAGTTAAAGGATTAATTGGTGAAAAAATTTCGGAATAGTTGATTATATATGTTGCATCTAAAATAGCTTGCATTTTTGATGTGGCTTTAAATGGGAATTATGTAAAAACAAGTCAGTGCTTTTTTGAAATTCGTTACATCCGTATTTTGGTGTGGAAAGCCAATCTTGCTACGAAACACTCCCTCACACTAATTTTTCCTTCATAACAAATTGTATCCACCAATTCAACGCACGCATAATAAATTATAATTCAAACAAATACCTAATTGTATGAAAGGTACAATCAACCCAATTTGCCTTTCAGGTGGAGGTAGTTGCGATAGTATAGGTGAAACCTAATACGCTAAAACGCGCAATGAGCGGACGCATAAGTTGCAAAAGTTAGGCCTCGTTACGCAACTAGCAGTAGTTTGTCTAACAAAGATGATGAAACCTGTCACCACGCTGGATGAAATAGGAGAAAGGAATATCCTATAAACGGTGAAACCAGCGGGGCTGCTCGTAGTATTTTGTTGCGTGTGCGTCAAAGGTAACACATGAACGTGGGAACTTTCAAAGAAAGTGTTTGCTGAAATATACGCATGAGTTGATACAAATATTTTAATAATAAAAGAAATATTTCAACCGTTTCTGCTAATTTCCATAAGCTTATCTACGTTTTTAATTTCAATTGTTTTTTCCTTAAAATCAATAATGCCTTCTTTATTAAATTTTTTTAGAATTGTAATCACGTTTTCTCTTGAACAAGCAGCATATTCAGCTATTTCAACTCTGCTTAATGACATTTCGAAGACCTTTTTTTTGTAAACATTTTTTGATAAATACAATAAAACATCTGCAATTCGACCATTAGCTTGCCTGTGAGCAAGACTAACATAATTTTCAATCGCAGCTTCAAACATGCCAATTGAATGCCTAAAAATATTTGATGCAAACACGCTATTTTTTTCTACTAAACGGCTTATTACTTTATAATCTAACAGACATATATCACATTCCTCAACAGCAACCAATGAAAACACATTAGTATCTTTAAAAAACATATTAACACAACCAAGAAACTTTTGTTCAGAAAGCACACTCACAATCAAATTACGACCACGTCTGTCTTCATATGCCATTTTCACAATGCCTTTATATAGAAACGCAACATGTGTAGCCTTCGTTCCTTGTTTTATAATAGTTTCATTTTTCTTATAACGCAATTGTCTAGCAGTATTTCTAATTATTCTAAAATCATCAACGGGTATGTTTCCACACAATAATATTTTAAATGAGCAGTCGTCACAACCAAATGAATTATTAACAATATCCATAAAATGCTCTTTATTAAGTTAATTATTTAACAAAACAAAGTTAGTTATTTCAAACAAATAAAAAATAACAAAAGTGTAAAAAAAATACATTTGTTATTCGTTTTTTTAAGGACAGCAAACTTTGTTAAACTAAACAAAATTAATTATTATGGAATCTATTTTAGAAGAAAAGCAAATAAGTCAAAAGAGTGGATTAGAATATACTGATGAAGAAAAGCACATTTTTTCAATTATTACTGGTTTTTTCAAATCGAAAATACTTGCAACTGCCATTAGTATTGATTTTTTCTCATATATGGCTTACAGACCCAGAAGTATTGATGAAATTAAAAGTCAGTTTAATATACCCAACAGACCATTGCGGCTTTTTCTGGATTCGCTTGTTCACATGAAATTAATATCATTGAACAATGATAATAAATATCAAAATACTGGATTGAGTCACAGATATTTGGTTAAAGGTAAATTATCGAACTTAGGAGATGTTGTAGAGATGTTCGATTCATTATATGATGAATTTGGAGACTTTACTGAAATGCTTTTTAATGATGTGCCTAAAAACAAAACCTACAGTTATTTCTTTGAAAATGCAAAAGAAGAAACAGAAATAAGTGAGTATAGTGATCAAATGCACAGAACCAGTGGTAGTCCAGCAATGGCATTGTCTGAATTTTATGATTTTAGCAATAGTAAAACAATTATTGATATTGGGGGGGGGACAGGTAAAGCCTGTATGAACCTTGTGTCACAGTATGCACATTTAAATTGCATATTATTCGATTTACCTGCTGTTTGCGAAAAAGCTCAAAAGGAATTGGGAAATTTTTGGTTGTCCCATAGAATTAACGTACACTCTGGAGATTTTTTCAAAGATGAACTACCAACAGGTTTTGATACTGCTCTAATGATGCGAATTACTCACGATTGGTCTATTGAGCAAATTAAAATTCTTTTTAAAAAAATATACAATAGTCTTCCGGAAGGTGGCAAGTTAATGGTTTATGAAACATTTAAAAGCGATGACAGAAAGAATCCAGGAGATTCATCAATGGTTTCCTTGTTACTACTTACCATAAGTCCAAATGGGGAATGCAGAACTAAGGCCGAAATTAAAGAAATATTACTGGAAACTGGCTTTAGCAATATTGAGTTTCTACATACAATCTACATTTATAGTGTAATTGTAGCCACTAAATAACCCTAAGACAATGATTGAAATGAAACAAAAAACAATTTTCATAACTGGAGCAACAGGTTTTCTTGGGAGTCATTTAGTATATGAGATGTTAAAGATGGGACATAGGATTATTGCATTAAGCAGAAAATCGAAAAGCAATTATGCCTCTCCTATGTTACGGGTTATTGAAACTTTAAAAGCAATCGACGAAAATGTTAACATCAGCAGAAATAATTTAATTGTTATTGAAGGAGATGTAACTAATTCGGGTGATGAACTTTTTAAAGAAATAATCAACAATCAAATTGATTATATAGATGAAGTTTGGCATTGTGTGGCAACTTTCAAAATTAAAGAAAAAGATATTGAAGAAATTAAAAGAATTAATATCGAAGGTTGCCGAAACATGTTGAATTTGGTTGTGATGATAAACCAAAAAATGAAATCAAGTTGCAGATACTTCCATGTTAGTACAGCATATAGCAGTGGACGAAAGGCTAAACCTATAGAAGAAAAAATTCAAAAAGAGAACCCAAATTTCCGATCGCTATATGAGTGGTCAAAAAACCAATCTGAATTATTGATTGAAACCTATCAAAAAGACTATAATCTTGATATTACAATTTTAAGACCTTCTATTATAATTGGTGCAAAGAAAAACAAAGTGCTAAGTCGTGCCGGTTATTATCAATTCTGCGAAGAACTATATACACTTAAAAAACGATTTGAAGTTAATATGGGTTCTTCTTTTGATGGCAATATTGATGTTCGGTTTATTTGCAATGCTAACATTTGCCTAAATCTTGTCCCTATGGACTATATTACAAACTCAATGTTAGCATTAGCAAATAAGAAAGAGCTAGTAACAAACGAACTTAAAATATTTAACATCATTAACGAAAATGCACCAAATATTGGAGAGGTACAACAATTGTTATGTAAAGATTTGAGAATCAGCGGATTTAATATGATCGAGGAGGAGGAGTTTAATAAAAATCCACCCAGTCCATTGGAAAAACTATTTGACCGGAAGTTGGTATTTCAAGCACCATACATGAGAGAAGATGTCCGTTTTTCAAATGAAAACTTCAGAAAACACCTAACCTTCGATGAAATTCCAACTCCGATTATGGATGAGAACTTTTTACATACAATTAATGAGGATTTTTTCAAAGCGCTTCAAGAAGTTTTTAACTTAAGACTTAAAACTACAACATAAATTAATATTTAAAATAATCAATTTCTAAAAATCAACCTCCATGAAAAAGAAAAAAACAAACCCGTACATGTACAAAGGCGACACCCTAAGTGCCTGCCCTGTTTGTAAAAAGGTAATACAAGCCCGCGTAATTGAAAAACAAAATAAACTATATTTCGAGAAATTCTGTAGCGAACACGGTAAAAGTTCTGCGCTTATTTCATCTGATGCTGATTGGTCCAGATGGTCCGAAGGGTATAACAAACCAGGCGAGGTTCCATTGAAAATTGGAAAAAAAACGGAAAAAAGTTGCCCAAACGATTGTGGCTTATGTGAATCTCATGAACAACATAGCTGCTTTGTTCAAATTGAAATTACCGACAAATGTGATTTAAAATGCCCAAATTGCTACATGGGGCCAGAAAATAGTTGGTTCTTACCAAAAGAAAGAGCTGCGCAAATGTTTGACCGAATTGTTGAAATGGAAGGTAGTCCGGAAGTTATTACCCTAACAGGTGGCGAGCCAACATTACACCCTGATTTGTTTGAAATAGCTGAAATGGCAATAGCTAGAAATATAAAATATGTATTAATTAATACTAATGGGAATAAAATTGCCAGGGAGCCTGATTTTGCTAAAAAACTTGCCGATGCAGGGTTACACGTTTACTTGCAATTTGACGGTTTCAAAAAGGAGAATTATTTGAAAATTAGAGGCAAAGATTTACTCGAAAGTAAATTACGTGCCCTTGAAAACTTAGAGAAAGCAAATTGTCCTACTGTTCTTTCACCGGTAATTGAAAAATATGTTAACGACGATCAGGTTGGTGAAATAATAAAACTTGCTGTAAGCAAGAAATTTATCAAAGGGGTAAACTTTTTGCCTATTACCTATCTTCACAATTTATCTGTTGAGTCTGGTAAATGGGAAAGTAGTGCAGATGCCTGTCCGGATCCTATGGACAGGATGACGCACGCTGATATGGTGAATGCAATAGAAAAGTATTCAGACGGATTATTAGTAAAGTCTGACTTTATACCTATTCCGTGTCATATGCCATCATGTGGTTCAGTAACTTATTTAATCAATAATGAAGACGGTGCTGTACCTATTTCAAAAATAATTAATGTTGACATATTCCTTGATTACGTAAAAAATAAACCAAGGGTAGATATGGATGACCTATTCCAGGTATCGAGAATGGAACTGGAAAAAATATGGTCAATGTCCGCAGTTGGAGGAACCGATAAAGTAATGGACAGTCTAAGAAATTTATTAACAAATTGCTGTGCGGCAGACCCAGGCATTGCAGAAGTGTTTGAAGATAACGTTACGCAAGTTTCAATTCATGCATTTATGGATGCTCATAACTGGGATATTGAAAGAGCAAGAAAATGTTGCATTCATTTTATGCTTCCCAACGGAGATTTAATGCCATTCTGCCAGTATAATATTTTTCACCGAGATAAATACAGAGCTATTGGGAAGGATAAAGATATTAATGAAACCGAGTTGTTCGTTCCTGAAATATACAAAGATTAATTCTATTCCGGAATATATGAAAGCGTAAATAACTTAATGCGAATTGTTACTGAGTAACAATCGTATTAAGTTATTTAGTTAATACTTCTAGTAATTTCTGCCCTATTGTAGTCTGTATCAAACGAAGCCTAAACATGTAGCAGATTAGTTTTACGAATAAAAAAAGTGTTACACATGATAGTTAACTTAACAAAATGAAGTCAACATATTCAACTTTTATAGGAGAGGTCATCGGAACCTTCATCTTAGTATTTATAGGTACAGCCTCAGTAGCTGTTAGTATATTATTTAATGCCTTCGCAGGTTTGTTTCAAATAGCCTTTATTTGGGGAATAGGTGTAACCTTGGCAATTTATGTTTCGCGACATCTGTCATGCGCTCATTTTAATCCTGCCGTTTCATTGGCAATGGTCGCAGCTAAGCGGATGAATTTAAAACATTTGCCACTATATTGGGCCGGTCAATTCATTGGAGCTATTATTGCTGCCTTATTTGTGTTTCTTTTATTTAATGAATCAATTGCAAATTTTGAAACATTGAATAATATTACAAGGGGAAGTGATGCATCTATAAAAACAGCAATGATGTTTGGCGAATACTTTCCCAATCCAGGTGTTCCAAACAATCATTTGACAGCAACAGCGGCTATGTTTGCCGAAGGGTTTGGTACATTTTTGCTGGTAATTGTTATTTTCTTTCTAACAGAAGGTTGTAATATAGGAAAGCCTTCAAATAACATAGTCCCTATTTTCATTGGTGCCACTATTACAGTTCTTATATGTTTAATAGCTCCAATGACACAAGCAGGTTTTAATCCTGCTAGAGATTTTGGGCCAAGAGTTATAGCCTATTTTGCCGGCTGGAACAATATTGCATTCGGGTTAAGCGCTATCAAAACTAGCTTAGTTTATATATGGTCTCCTCTTATTGGAGGGCTATTGGGAGGGTTATTCTTTCGGTTTATTATCGAAAAAATAATGGGTAAATTAGAAAAATCTAATTGCCAATAAAAATACTATTTAGAGTCTGTCCATAAAGTCACCAAATTGTATCATTCCGAGGGTTTTTTCCGAAGCAATCCATTGGATGAGAGATTGCTTCAATTCTTTCGCAGTGAATAGTTTATAGACAGACTTTATTTAGCCCAATTTCGGACTGTTAAATAAAATTAATTAAAACCATGAAAAGAGTACTTTTTGTTTGTTTATTACAGCTACTTATTTTAAGCGAAATAAAATCACAAGATACTATTATTGCAAATTTGGGTTTTGTAAATAGGTATGTTTGGCGTGGCCAAGTTGTCGATCCCAAACCCAATCTTCAACCGTTTATTGAAGCTAAGAAAAACTGTTTTTCTTTAGGTTTTTGGGGTTCTTATAATTTTGATAGTTTTTCCCAAACCAATTTATATACAAAATGTAACTTGAAAAATTTTACCTTATTGGTAAAAGATCATTTTCACCATAGTGATACATCGAATATTAATTATTTCGATTACAATAGTAAAACAAGTAACCATGCATTCGAAATGGCCTTAACCTACCAAATTGGCAAATTCGATTTAACACTATCTTCCTTTTTATATGGTAACGATAGGGATAGTAAAGGGAATAATCGATATTCTACATATGGTGAATGTGATTATAGGTTCAATTTAAAAAATTTTACCGGGAGTTTTTTCCTTGGTGCAGGATTAAACAAGAGTCTATATGCAAATGAACTATCCATAGTTAACCTTGGTGCTTCATTTAAAAGAACAATTGTTCTGTGTCAATCAGTAACAATACCTTTAAACTTTGTAATAATCACAAATCCTAAAGATGAAAAAGTCTATTTAATTTTTGAAATTTTATTGTAAGGAAAATGAGTTGGATGAATATTTGTTATCATTTGAAATTAATAATTAAAAGATTTCAGTAATATTAAATGATACCTAAGTTAGGTATAAGTGCATAGATATTCCAAAAAAAGTACTTTTGTTGTATAATTAAAGAACTTAGTTTCACAGGAGTGAATGCAATATAAACGATTTACAGGTAATAATATATATTACGAATATTTAACAAATGCGAAATGTCCAGATGACCATTTTGTTTGTAAGAAGTAGGTACTGGCTCAGCATTTGACAAGGCTAAATTTTATTTCATATTTTGTTAAAAGGTTGTGTAAGGGAAAAAAGATTATCAACGCTGGAGTTGTCAAAAGAATTTGGATTACAACAAAAAATGTAGGCATTATGGAAAATACAACAGTCCCTGAAAAGTAGAGGGAAATGACCTCTTAATGGCGAAGTACACATAGATGAATGTATGATAGGTGGACTAGACGAAAAAAAAGAGGTTCGTAGTCACAGAGAAAAGCTCGTTATCGTTGCTTTAAAAATGGCAAAGAATGTTGTTGGAAGGGCTTATACATAGGTTATATCCAATTTTTTCTCAAAATCATTTAGCCCATTTTACGAAAAATATATTTTAGAAATGCAATAGTAAAAACAGATAAATGAACAGGATACAAACCATTGAAAAAGGATTATCCAAATCTAACCCCAATACTAGCTGAATTAAGATATCCGATTTGCATATTCATATTATGAACTTTAAGGGTTCGTTAAGAGGTGTTCACCGTCATTGCAGCAATGAACATTTACAAAGTTATTTAAATGAATATCATTTTCGGTTTAAAAGAAGGAATAGTGTTGGTGTGTTGTTTTAATAATAAAGAATAATTGAAGATGATGACATACGCTTTAATAATAAAAAAAGGGATGCTTAAGTACCTATTAAAGTACAATAACTTTTGATTGACAAAATAAATTTTATAAACAAATCATTATGAATCAATTTCTGCACTTTATACTAAAAGAGGGTTCTATAATTATAGGACTTTACTATACAATCACTTTTATTGTTTTACTCTTAAATCAAATTACACAATCGAATTTTCAAAACAAATTAAAATCTACAAAATTAGGGTGGGGGAATGTACTTGCAGCCTGTTTTGGGGCAATAACACCTTTTTGCTCGTGTACGGCAGTACCAATGCTCGAAGGTATGTTAAAGTCGGGAATTAGGCTAGGTATTGCACTCACTTTTTTAGTTGCGTCTCCATTAGTTAATGAAATTGTTGTTATTTTATTATTTAGGCTTTTTGGTTTATACTATGCACTCTCATTCGTTTTGTTAACAATTAGTTTCGCAATATTTATCGGGATTATTCTTGATAAACTTGGTTTTGCTAAACATTTACGCATATCGCAAACTAAAGCTGTTGATATTGTTGGCTTTGTAGCAACTCAAGAAGAAGCTATTCCATTTGCTGCTAAAGCCAAAATATCCGCCATACTAAGTTGGCATGAGTTAAAAAAGACTTTACCCTACATTTGCATCGGTTTAATTATAGGTGGTAGTATTTATGGCTTCATTCCAGAAAAGTTTATTCTGGATATTGGTCAAACTATTAACCCAAATATTCAGGTAGTACTATTTGCCGTTATAGGAGCTCCCTTATATTTTAATATGATTACAGCCTTACCTGTCGCTTTTGCACTTATTCAAAAAGGAATGTTAATAGGTCCTATAACAGCATTTCTTTTAGGTGGCGCAGGAACTAGTATTGCCGAGATGATTTTACTCTCAAAAATTTTCAAACCAAGACTTTTAATAAGTTTTATTATATGTATTATTGTTACTGCAATAATAATAGGACTTTTCTTTAATTTATTTTCATTTATAATTTAATAATAGTAATTATGAGCATTTTAAATTCATTTTTCAAAAGCACTAAACAAGACATCGATATTAATGAGTTACTGGATCTGTCAAAAAATAGACTTTCTTTACTTATGGTATCAGCATCATGTTGCAATCCGCTTGCAATTCCAACAGATGAAAAGATGAAAAAAAGATTGAATAATGTACTCTCTGAACTGAAAATAGAATCAAAATTGCATGTTGTTACATTAACATCTGCCCAATCCGTATTAAAACAATTAGATAAAAAGTACGAAAGTGTTGCAGCGGAAATCATGGGCATTTTTCAATCTAAAGGACTAGGGGGCTTCCCGATACTAATTATAAATAATAAAGTTGCTTTTTATGGAGGTGTTCCAGAAGAAGAAAATTTAAAAGTGAAAATTTCAGAGATATTGAATCAGTCATTGAACTAAAATACTTTTCAAAATGTACAAATTTCTTGAGAATTGGGTGTATAAATACCCAGTGGTCGTAATTATTACAATATTTTTATTGGCTGCGCCTTGCATTTATTTGCTTCCTAAATTGCAAAAAAACTCTAGTCCTGATTTATTGCCTTTAGACCACCCCAGTAAAATTAAGATGGAAGATCTTAAAAAAGTATTTACAGGCACTTATCCTAGAGTAGGTATTCTTATTGAGTCGGATAGCAGTATATTTAATACCCATACTTTAGAAAGAATTAAAAATCTGACTCAGGAAGTTGAAAGGATTAATTTGTTAACATACAAAGATATCAAAGATCTAAGGAGGTTAACAAAAAATTTAAGTTCTCAAGTAAAACTGAATTGCGATGTTTTAATTACAGAGTTTGAAAAAGACTCTTCTATAACTACGATAAATAATCTTGAAAGTATCCTTATAAACTCTAGTGGTTATAATGAGGCGTTAAAGGAAAAAATAAACTATTTAAAAGCAGCTGTATTACCAATAATTAAAGTAAGTTCTTTAGCAAATATAGATAATATAATAAACGCAAATGACGAACTAAGAATAGGGAAAGTATACAATGATATTCCCAGAACAAAACAAGAGATCGACAAATTAAAGAAGGAGGCATCAGACAACCAGCTATTTGAAAATTTGTTTGTCACAAAAGATGAAAAGCGTAGTGGTATATTCCTTGAGATTAGCCTAAAACAGGAAAACTCGGAAGCCGTATTTCGTTTATATAATAAAATAAAAGACATAATAAAGAAGTATCCTGGCAAAGAAAGAACATACATTGCAGGCTACCCTGTAGCTGTAGCTCAAATAGCTACTGTAATGGATTCAGATACGCAAAAACTCTTTCCTATAGTTATTGTCATTATTTTATTAAGTCTATGGCTTATATTTAGAGCGATTAAGGGTATTATTATACCTATTTTTGTTGTTGTATTCTCTATTATCTTCATTTTGGCAATTCAATATTTATTCAATATTCCCATTAACATTATCTCTACAACAATACCTGTATTTATGCTTTCTGTAGGAGTAGCAGATGGACTTCACATTATTACAGAATTCCAAGAACATAGGGTTAACGGCAATTCAATAGATGAGTCAATAAGAGTTACAATGCGAAACCTATTACTGCCAGTATCATTAGTATATATAACAACAGCTTTAGGCTTTTTCTCGTTGGCAATTACAAGTATTGATCAAGTTCGCATTTTTGGTTTACTCGTTGGTTTTGGCTCTTTAATAAGTATGGTTTTGGCTCTTATTGCAATTCCTGCATTATTGATAATATTTAGCAGATTAAACTCTAAGAAATTAGTATTCCTTAACGATCAAACGGAAGCTGACAATATTGCAAATAAGGGAATAGATATGTTTTTAGAAAAGTTAACAAATTACACATTTAAACATCCTGTAATTTCTATTACCCCTTTTATTTTGGCAATCATCTTTTGTTCGTATTATATATATGATGGGTTTTATGTAGATAATAACGGTGTCAAATATTTCAAAAAAGACTCAGAGTTAGTTGTTAGTACTAACGCATTAAACAATAAACTCTCTGGAAGCGATGTTCTAAATATTGTCATAAAAACAACAAAACCAGACGAAAATTTAAAAAGTGTTAAGAACCTTAAAATTATTGATACGATACAGTCATTTGTTAATAGTCAGGCAATTGTTGGTAAAACCTTAGCATTAACCGATCTGGTAAAAAGAATGAATTATGTGATGAATGACAATAAGCCAGAATACTTTAAGATTCCTGAAGAAATAACTATTAAGAAGAAAGATAATAAAACGGACACTATTAATGGTAATAATCTTATAGCGCAATATTTGTTTCTATACGAGAATAATGGAGGTAAAGATATTAGCGATTTCACAGATTTTGACTATCGTCAAGCAAACTTACAGATCATATTAACATCTAATTCATCTAATGATGTTAAGTTACTAATGGCAAAAATAAATAAATTCGTTAATGGGTTGTCGCTAAAAGATATAACATTTTACATTACAGGTCTATCAGAGAACAATGTTGCAATGAATGAAGAAATTGTTTTTGGTCAACTTAATGGTATTGGCTTTTCATTATTGTCAATATTAATTTTACTTTCTCTAATTTTCAGAAATGTTATTAAAAGTATTTTAGGACTTATTCCCATAGTGTTATCGATGGTTTTAAACTTTGGGGTTATGGGCTTTTTGAAAATTCCATTGGATATTGGTTCTGCAATAATAACAGGTATTGCTTTTGGTATAGGTATTGACTATGTTATTCATTACTTCAGCGCTTTAAATAAAGAACTTGAAAATGGATTAGATTATAAAACTGCCATGAAAAATGCAATTAAACATACCGGCAAACCAATATTATATAATGCTTTTATAGTTGGAGCGGGATTTCTTACCCTTCTTTTCTCGGGTTTCGTACCTTTAAATACAGTCGGTTGGATGATAGCATTTACAATGTTAATAGCATGTGTATCAATACTAATAATTATTCCGGCGTTGGTATTGATATTAAAGCCAAAATTTTTACTAATAAATGAACATTCAGCAAAATAAATATTATGAATAGGATTATTATAGGATTATTAATAATTATAGGGTTTTTATCACGTATTGATGCACAAAACCCAACAGGTAGGGAGGTTATGGAAAACTTCAAAAAAAATGACGAAACACAAACATCTACGGCAAGCATCAAAATGAGTATATACAACTCGAAAGGCAATAAAAGAGAACGTCAGGTTGTACTATGGTCGAAAACCACCAATAACAAAAGGAAACAGCTTATAAAGTTTGAATCGCCCACGGATGTTGCTGGAACAGGGTTTTTGTCAATAGAAAATTATAACAGGGCAGATGACAATCTATTATATTTGCCTGCATTAGGTAAAACGAGAAGAATTTCTGGAAGCGATAAAAGCGATAACTTTGTTGGTACCGAATTTACTTACAAAGATTTAGAGTCAGAGGATTTGAATGATTATACCTATGAGCTAAAGGGCTCAGAAATAATAGATGGCATAGATTGCTGGTTGGTTACTGCCATACCAAATTCCACTGAAGCAGTTAACGAATCGGGGTACAGTAAACGAGAAATGAGTGTTACAAAAGATCACTATGTAATTATTCAAATCAAATACTTTGATAAAAACCAAAGCATTATAAAACAATTTAACGGCTCTGCCATTAAGCAAATATCAGGAACAACCAAATGGCGGAGTTTTCAACTAACTATGGAAAATTTTAGCAAAAAGAATAAAACTACACTTGAGTATTCTGATTTAAAAATCAACCTGCCAATTGATGATTCTTTTTTTACAACGAGACAACTTGAGAAATAATATAAAAAAATAAAAGATGAGAACATGTTTCATACTGATACTTTTACTGCCGTTTAAAGTTTTTTCACAATCAACACTGAAAAGTTTCATAAAATATGATAATATAAGTTATTTGAAAAATGAACCCAATAAAATAAATGGAAGAAATCAAGTAATTGCTAAACTTGATTATAGCAATTTGTTATCGAATAAAGTATATGCCTTTGCAGGGATTGAGTTTAGGGAAGACCAAGCAGACCCTTCTAGGAATCATACCTATATTGATGAAGCTTATATTAAAAGTATATTTGGAAATTTTGAAGGTAAAATAGGAAAACAAAAGTACTCTTGGGGGAAAGCCGATTTAATTAATCCGACTAACTACTTTGGTGCTTACGATTATTCCGATATCCTTGATTATAAAGACTATCCGATTAATAATTATTCATTTAACGGAAAATATTTTTGGGATAACTCAGCTTTAGAGTGTGTTTTTGCTCCTTCGTTTATAAAAAGCAAATTGCCCAATGAAAACTCACGGTGGTGGCCTACACTTCCTAATACCATTACTAATCCATATTATCCTATTGTTGGCTCTCAATATTTAAACGTAAATTATGAATACATAACCGATGAAAGTACAGCAAAATATGATTTAAATAATTCACAAGTAGCTTTAAAATATAGTGCAAGTTTGAATGGATTGGATTTCTCATTAAGTTGGTTTAACGGTTATAAAACCTTACCTGATATATATACCCAAAATATAATAGATACACTCACATATTCGGACATAAACATAAACACAATACTAAAATATAACCGGATTAATGCTTTTGGGTTTGATTTAGCTAAAAATATTGGAAGTTATGGTATTAGATTCGAATCGGCATATTATTTAACAAAAAGAATTGATAAAACCAAAACAACTGTTGATGCCCCATATTGCCAATATGTTTTGGGTATTGATAGGAGTTTTAACAGTTTTTTATTTGGACAAAATGCCTATTTCCTTGTACAATGGATACAGGAAATACAAACACCTGATAGAAACATAGATTATTTGGTTTTTGATTACAATCATCTTTTTCGTAAAACAATTATGGTTAAATCAGATATAAACATAGCAGAATACTTTAAGTTCATCATAAATGGGTTTTACGATTTTAAAATGGAAAATTGGGTATTGCAGCCAGGCATCGAATGGTCTGTTTGTGATGGGTTAAAACTAAATATTGATTCAAATATTATGGATGGCTCTAGTCAGTCAGTATTTGGGATGTATAATAATAATAACAGATTCCAAGTTCGACTTAAATATGACTTTTCAGTTTTTGAATCTAAAAAACACGATGTAAATAACTAAAGTTTTGTAGTTATTAAAATATTGAAAATCAATGTGTAAAATGACATATTCATTGCTCTGCAACATTACTAACCGTTCAATATAAAATAGATTATAACTATACACATTTACAATAACAATTATTGAGGTGTTTATTTAAATACTATTATTAGATTTGCATTCTAACCATAGAACGCATGAAGTTTACAGGGGAAAACATAATAGAATTTTCAGGCAGGTTTAAAGACGACTTTTCGTGCTTGGA